>NZ_AUIZ01000015.1:0-100492 GCF_000423965.1 Butyrivibrio sp. VCB2001
GGAACGTCTAATGGTCGGAGTTCATAATAACACTTCATTTTTTGAGGCTGGGAACGCATGGAAATCTTATTTTGAAAGTGATAAGATTGACTATTTAAAAAGTTTATCTGAATTTACTTATTGTGAGGATATTGATGAAAATGATGGCATAGGAATGATGTTTAATTTTCAAGATACAAATACTTTTGAATTAATATTAGGAGATTTTATGAGGGTAAATACACCGGTTCCCCATGATCTGTACCAAAAACATATTCCAAGCGGAACGGTTGCTTGTATCCAAATTGAGGGAAATAACATTGCAGAAATTGTTGACTCAGCCTTCTTGTTAATTACAGAAGCCATTGAAAAAACTGATCAAGAAATTGATTTTGAACAGTTTTATTGGTGTGAGATATATACAAAAGAACGATATTCCCTTCCATTAAGTCGTGGTGAAAAAGTAGTTATCGATTATATTTTGCCAGTAAAATTAAAAAAAGACGAATGATGTGACCCCAAAAAGTTAGACTTTTTTAGCGTAGCAGTTTTATGGCTGCTACGCTGTTTTTAAGCAGCCAAGAGGTTAAGCCTGTATTGGACAGGACTCATCCATCCTAGTTTCTCTTTGATTCTTTGTTCGTTGTAATACTTTATATATCTTTCTATTTCAGATTTCAATTCTTCGTAACTGTAATAGATTACACCATAATAGATTTCTTGTTTTAGCAATATGTGAGATAACGGCTGTCCTTGTCTTAATGGCTATTTGGATTCAAATCTGTCTTATGTAAGTAAGCCTGCCTACTCAAAGTTTGCTGTGGCCCTACTTAAAATCTATTGATGTCTTCATGAAATATATCGAAGTCTATTTTTATTCCATTAAACCTTGAAATCTGTCAGAAAAAAGTCCTTGACTTTCGAACCGGTTTAACAATAAGTGGTATGTCTTTTTTGTAAATGCAATTGACAATACGCAATGTGTATGAAATAATATACGCGTTGAGTATAGAAATTTGTTTGTTGATTGACCAGGAGGGGGATACAGAGATGGATAGCAGAGAATACCTGATTGAATTAAGAAACCGTACAGGAATGTCGAGAAAGGAATTCTGCACATATTTTGAGATTCCATATCGCACGCTACAGGACTGGGAACTGGGAAATAGAAAGATGCCGGATTATCTCCTTAGATTGATGGCATATAAGATTGAAATGGAAAAGCTTGTAGAGAGCAAAGAAGATACTAAAAGAAATGGAGATTAATTATTATTGAAACAATTTGATTTAGAAAAAGTGGAAACAGCGCTTACATTTGTGGAACGCATAGCAGATGGGAAAAATCCCATTAATAACGATATAGCTGATAAGGATGATGTAATGAATGATCCTGTCATTATCAGAAGCATGTTTTTTGTAAAAGATGTATTGGCAGAGCTTAAGGATAACAACGGAATTATTGGGAAAACCGGTGGAAACAAGAAAAAAGAATTCCCGATAGAAACGCTTGATAGCTTCAGGTATTCAGAGGTTAAGACAATTACAAGACTGACTGAGCAATTGAATTCCGGAATTGATGACTCGGTATACAAGAAATTATCATACAGAACAATAACAGATTGGCTTAAGAGAAATGGCTATCTGATTGAAACAGAAGACAGCAAGCTGGGCAAGAAAGTCACACTTACCACAGAAAAAGCTCAGGCTATCGGTATAACACATTCATTGCAAACAAGCATGAGCGGAAACTCATATTACAGAATTGAATATGATAGAACCGGACAGGAATTTGTTGTACAGAATCTGCCGTCAATGCTTTGAGTGGCTCTGGCTCTGGCTCTTAGTGCTTTATGATTGACTAAAAATTGGTATTATGTTATATATAGCATAAAGAAAGGATTGTTTTTGGCGAACTTTTCGGTAGACTTTTACAGAGAAATTGATGGGAGAAAGCCGGTAGGGATCTTTATTAGAAGCTTAGATATTAAGATGAAGGCAAAAGTAGTTGCTAATCTTCATCTTCTTGAAGAATATGGTAACTTGGCCAGAGAACCTCTTTCTAAGGAACTTGAGGATGGTATATTTGAGCTTCGTACAATTGAGGAAAATAATTTAGTTAGAATACTATATTTTTTTGATAAGAATAGAATTATTATAGCCACGAATGGATTTATCAAAAAGCAACAGAAGACTCCCATAAGTGAGATAGCTTTAGCAAAGCAGAGAAGAGCTGATTACCATAAAAGAAAGGAGGCAGGCATATATGAGTGACTTACAAGAACTAACCAATGAATTGATGCAGGATCCTGATTTTAAAAAGGAGTATGAAGCGCTTCAGCCGGAAATGAATATTACAAGAGCTATACTAGATGCGCGTATACGAGCCGGCATGACGCAAATGGAATTGGCGGAGAAAAGTGGAATTAGTCAGGCTGATATATGTCGTCTCGAGAAGGGAACAAGGAATCCAAGTATTGCTCTTTTGAAACGCCTTGCGGAAGCGATGGACAGTACACTCAGGATAGAGTTTGTTCCGAAAAAAACATAAACAAAGAAATATGTATATTATTTGCCTTCTAATACTGCATATGTTAGTATTAGAAGGTCTTTAAATATAAAGAAAGAGCGCTTTGCGTTTAGGTGAAGGGATGTTTATCAGATAATTTGGCTTAGGTGAACACGATGTTTTTGATGGCTGCTTACTGCAGCTGTTTTGTGTACGCTTAATCTGGATTATCATGCATTTCATGTCCTATGATATAGGTCTATTTGTGTGAGTCTATTTTGCGTATGCAGAATAGGCTTTTTTGTTGTAGGAAACAAGCAGCAGAAGACTTACACACTAACTGAGAAAGGACTTATATAGATTATGACAATGAAAAGGATTAAGGTAATTCCTTTTGATATGAAATATCTTGAGGATTATTACAACAATTTCAACGATGAAATAACCAAATATCAGTGGCCGGATCCCTTTGAGAGCATTGAGGATGCAAGAGCTCTTCTTAAGGATTTTCTTGATGAGATGGGAAAAGAGGAAACTCTTGTTTTTGCCGTAGTTGACGCAGATGAGAGATTCGTCGGAAGCGTTGAAATGCACGGACTTTCAGGAGACTCTCCGGAGCTTGGAGCGTGGATTGTAGAATCCGAGCAGGGAAAGGGCTATGCGTATGAAGCACTGGAATACATTTTGGACTATGCTAACCGGAAGTACGGCAAGACGGAATTTTTCTATGAAGCAGATGTGCGAAATGCTGGTAGTAACAAGCTGTTGAGTAAACTCGCTGACGATTATGAGATTGAAGCTCTAGATACGGAGGAGCTTGTAACGGATTCCGGAAAAGAGCTAAAACTTCGGGGGAACAGGTTGACCAGAAAGGGGATTGCATGAATTATTTTGTTGAAGGACTGCAGGGAAGTGGCAAGAGCACGCTTGTAAGGCGGCTCTCAGAGAAGTATCATGACTATAAGGCTGTTTGCGAGGGCGATTACTCTCCGGTGGAGCTCGCATGGTGTGCTTATGTTGATAAGGAAACTTATGCAGAAATCCTAGATAAGTATAATGATATACGTAGCGAGATTATGGAAAAGAGCTATGAAGAAGATGACCACATGATCATCTGCTACACTAAGATCATTACCGATATTCCGGGATTCCATAAGGATCTGGAGCAGTATGAGATTTATAACGGGAATTTGGTACAGGACAGTTTCAGAGAAATCGTTTTAAAGAGGTTTCGGAACTGGAACGGAGATAAGTATATTTTTGAGTGTTCTCTTTTTCAAAATATAGTAGAGGATATGATATTATTTCGGAATTGCAGCGATCAGGAGATTATTGACTTCTACAAGAAAGTGAAGGAAGCTCTTGCCGGCAAGGAATATCAGATAATGTATATCCGAACTGAAGACATAGCATCAAACATTGATGTTATAAGGAAAGAGAGGTCGGATGACAAGGGGAATGAGATGTGGTTTCCGCTGATGATGAGCTATTTTGACAATTCTCCTTATGCCTGGGAAAAGAGCCTGTCAGGCACCGATGCTTTACTAGACCATTTCAGGCACAGGCAGGAGCTGGAACTTAGAATCTGCAGAGAAGTATTTGAGGGGAAATACCTGGAACTTAAGTCAAAGGAATATTAAAGAAGGTATAGGCCAGTATGCTTACAATTACAAAAAAACAGGCAACGCAGTTTATCCTTGCCAAGCAGGGGCTAATCGGCTCGTATCGGTTTGCAGGGAAAGAAGGTGCTTACGATTATATACGTCAGGCGGGATGTATTCAGTTTGATCCGGTTGATGTATGCGGCAAGAATGCTGAACTTACATTGCAGTCCAGAGTTAAAGGCTTTAAGAAATCCATGCTTTGGGAGCTGCTATATGAAGACCGTAAGCTCGTAGACTATGTGGATAAAGAGCTGTCGATATGGCCTGCGCAGGACTGGCCGTATTTTGCTTCCTTCAGAGAGCGCAGCCTCCGGATGAGTGATACATTCGAGGACTTGCAGGAGCTGAAAGAGGAGGCAGTATCTTTCATCAGAGAGCATGGCCCTGTCTGTAGCGATACATTGCCAATCGAAGGTGAGATCTACTGGCACTCTTCGATGCACTGGAGCGGTAATTGGCAGAAAAAGTCCCAGGCCGCCAGATCGGTCCTGGAGCAGCTCTATACTGACGGTGAACTGATCATTCATCATAAAAAAGGAAGCCGTAAGTATTATGACCTTGCGGAGAAATATCTTCCTGCCACATTGCTAAAAGCTGACAATCCATGCAAAGATGAATACGAGCTTATTTCCTGGCGCGTTCTTCGTAGGATCGGGGCTGTAGGTCTTTTGTGGGATAAGAGCAGTACGGCTTTTCTGGGCATTGACCTGAAAGCGGATTTGAGGAAAAGAGTGCTCTCAGACCTGTCTGCCGATAAGAAGATCGGATCTGTTATGGTAGAGGGGATAAAGGTGCCTTTTTACTATCGCATCGAAGATGAAGCACTTATGCAGGAAATTCTTGCCGGGACTGCGGACTTGAAACCAAGGATGTCTTTTATTGCACCACTTGATCCTCTTATGTGGGATAAAGCCTTGATACTGGCGCTGTGGGACTTTAAGTACTCGTGGGAAATATACACACCTGCGGTAAAAAGAAAGTATGGCTATTATACACTTCCTATCATATTTGGGGATCGATTCGTTGGCCGAATAGAAGCTGTTCCGGATCGAAAGGAAGGTATTCTTCAGGTTAAAGGCTTGTGGTGGGAGCCGGGAGTGCGGCAGACAAAAGTATTGAACCTGGCACTGGAGCGGGCTCTTAGCCGTTTTGCCAAATTCAATGATTGCAAGAATAAAAAATGGTCCCTAACCCCCGTCCCCAGGGACCAAAAAGGAGCGAAGATAAATGATAAGAATTCTATTCGTCTGCCACGGCAACATCTGCCGTTCAACAATGGCAGAGTTCGTGATGAAAGACATAGTGAATAAGCAAGGCCTGTCTGACGCCTTCCACATCGAGTCCTCCGCGACCCATACCGATGAGATCTGGAACGGAGTGGGAAGCCCTGTGTATCCGCCGGCGAGGGCTAAGCTCAGAGAGCACGGGATCGGTACGTCCGATAACGAGCTGGGAGTAAGCGCAAAGCGCGCGAGGCTCACATCCAGGACGGACTATGACAAGTTTGACTATATTATAGGTATGGACTCGGCTAATATGAGGAACCTAAACAGTCTCTTTGGCGGAGATCCGGACCACAGGCTCTACAAGATGCTCGACTTTGCGGATAGAGACGGAGATGTGGCAGATCCCTGGTACACAGGCAACTTCGACGCTACATGGCGTGATGTTTCCGAAGGATGCCACGGTCTTTTCAGACAGATACTTACAGATCCTGATATGGCAAAAGAGCTATCGGACTACGATGCTGATATCGATGAATCCGCAGACTCTGAATTCAGAAACTCCGGTATTAACTACGACGACTTCCCCAGAGGATAAACCCCGGTCAACGTAGTTATCTATACTACATTGCACTACTTCGATGAATTGTGATATGCTACTGTCTATGTTTGGAAACGAAAACTTCCATGCATATGGCAGTAGCTTATTTTATGCATGTATATAGGAAACGGTTTCATCGGGAGGAGATAAAATGGCAGTAAGGATAATAACGGATTCGGCAAGCGATATATCGCAGGAGAGGGCTGCACAGTGGGGAATTACCGTAATGCCCTTAAAAGTCAGGTTTGGAGATGAGGAGTTTTTGGACGGAGTAACGCTTTCATGTGCAGACTTCTACAAAAAGCTTATAGAAACAGACGAAGTACCAAAGACCAGTCAGATAACACCATACGATTATTCACAGGAATATCAGAAGGCTGAGGATGCGGGAGATGAGCTTATCTGCTTTACACTCTCATCCGGCGTTTCGGGATCATACCAGAGCGCATGTATGGCAGCCGATGATTTCTCTGAAAACATCTATGTTGTAGATACCAAGCAGTTCTGCATATCTGAGTACATCATAGTTCAGAGAGCAGTGGAACTCAGGGATAAAGGCCTTTCGGCAAAAGAGATCGTAGAGACCATTACGGAAGAGATGAAGCGTGCACATGTTATCGCTGTCTTTGACACCCTTGAATATCTTAAGCTTGGCGGAAGACTTTCCTCGGCAGCAGCCTTTGCCGGAAATCTGCTCATGATAAAGCCGGTAATTACAATAGAAGACGGAGTGGTAAAGGTAATCGGCAAGGCAAGAGGCTCTAAGAACAGCCACAACATGCTCATTGAGTTTGTAAACAAAACAGGAGGCATCGATATGGATATGCCGATATGTCTTGGCTATACAGGCTTTAGCGACGAGATGTTAAAAAAATACGTTGAAGATTCCAAATGCCTATACGAAGGGCATGAAGAAAAGCTCCAGTACGCTACTGTAGGAGCTACCATAGGAACTTATGCCGGCCCCGGAGCAATTGCACTTGCCTACTTCGAAAAACCGTAAACTGTGGTAAAATAGATACAGTATTTCAATTCGACTTTTTGTTGGAGGAGGTTATTCATGTTAAGAGATAACAAGATTTGGGTTGCCAACACCGAAAACGGGGAGAATGTATTTCTTTTGCCTAAGATGGCCAATCGTCACGGCCTTATTGCTGGTGCAACCGGAACGGGTAAAACCATCACTTTAAAAGTCCTTGCTGAGTCCTTCAGCGATATGGGAGTTCCTGTATTTCTTGCAGACGTAAAGGGCGATCTCTCA
This sequence comes from Butyrivibrio sp. VCB2001, assembly GCF_000423965.1. Lineage (NCBI taxonomy): Bacteria > Bacillati > Bacillota > Clostridia > Lachnospirales > Lachnospiraceae > Butyrivibrio > Butyrivibrio sp. VCB2001. Next base: position 7,235 of record NZ_AUIZ01000015.1, read on the forward strand.
GGTATGGTAGAAGAGGGCAGAGACTCTGAAGATATGCAGAAGCGTATCCAGAAGTTCGGCCTTGCAGAAGCGGGATTTGAGTACAAGAAATATCCTGCAACCTTCTGGGATGTATTCGGAGAGCAGGGAATTCCGCTTCGTACTACAGTTTCAGAGATGGGACCACTTCTTCTTGCCAGAATTTTAGGCCTTAATGATCTGCAGAGAGATATTCTTACAATTGCATTTAAGATTGCTGATGACAACGAGCTGCTCCTTATTGATACCAAGGATTTAAAGGCTCTTCTTAACTATGTTTCCGAGAACAGAAATGATTTTGCTGCAGATTACGGCAATATAAGTCCTGTATCGGTTGCAGCCATCGTAAGATCAATCGTATCTCTGGAAATGGCAGGAGCAGATAAGTTCTTCTTTGAGCCTGCTCTTGATATTCATGACTGGTTTGCAACAGGCCCTGATGGAAGAGGAATGATCAACATTCTTGATTCCACAAGCCTTATCAACAACGGAACACTTTATGCAACCTTCCTTCTTTGGATGATGTCAGAGCTCTTCGAGACACTTCCCGAGGTGGGAGACCTTGATAAGCCCAAGATGGTATTCTTCTTTGATGAAGCACATCTTCTTTTCAAGGATTCACCCAAGATGCTCATGGACAAGATCGAGCAGGTTGTTAAGCTCATCAGATCTAAGGGCGTAGGTATCTACTTTGTAACTCAGAACCCAAGAGATATCCCGGACGGCGTTCTTGCACAGCTCGGTAACAAGATCCAGCATGCACTTCATGCATACACTCCTTCAGATATGAAGGCTGTTAAGGCAGCAGCTGACTCATTCCGTGAGAATCCTGCATTTAAGACCGCTGATGTTATCCAGGAGCTTGGAACCGGAGAAGCAGTTATTTCCTTATTAGATGAGACAGGAACACCTTCAGTATGCGAGAAGGTTAAGATCCTTCCTCCACAGTCACTTATGGGCGGAATCGACTCCTCCACAAGAAACCGTGAGATCAATGGAAGTAAGCTCTATGACAAGTACTTCGAGCCTCATGATCCTGACTCAGCTTTCGAATTCCTTGAGAGAAAGGGAATTGCTGATGCTAAGGCTAGGGAAGAGCTCGCAGCAGCAGAGGCTGAGCGCAAGGCAAAAGAGAAAGAAGAAGCCGCTGCAGCTAAGGCTGCCGAGAAGGAAAAGGCAGCAGCTGACAGAAAGAAGAAACAGACAGCCAAGACCATCGGAAACTCAGTGGTTGGTACTGTTGGCCGTGAAGTAGGAAAGACCGTCGGCGGAACCTTCGGTAAGTTCGGTAAGACCCTTGGCGGAAACCTTGGTGCAAGCCTTGGAAGAGGACTTTTTGCAACACTGTTCAAATCATGATAATCAGGTCATATTATTAAATTTTTGAAAAATCTGTAATAATTTAAATTAAAAAATCGCTTATTTAGTGGATGGCAAAAAGCCAAACCACTAGATAGGCGATTTTTTTATCCCCCACTTTTCCCCCACTCCCAAAAGGCAGATAAAACCTGAGAAAAAGCTATTGTTAAATGAAAAATTTTTGTTTATAATAGTCTCAGGTGGTAAAAAGTGTCAAAAAGTGGTAAATAGTGGTACAAAAGTGTGAGAACTGCGTTTAAGGGAGAATACAGCCATTCCATCGATGCTAAGGGAAGGCTCATAGTTCCGGCAAAGTTCCGTGAGCTTCTCGGTGATCAGTTTGTGGTAACCAAGGGGTTTGACGGCTGTCTTTTCGTGTTTGCGCAGGATGGATGGGATCAGTTTGAAGAAAAGCTTCAGGCACTTCCGATGGATAAACCCGAAGCCAGAATGCTGGGACGTTTCTTTATCTCAGGTGCCATTGACGCAGAAGTTGACAAGCAGGGAAGAATTCTTTTACCAACCAATCTCTTACAGCATGCCAAGATCGAGAAGGAAGCAGTGATTGCCGGCGTGGGCAACAGAGCTGAAATCTGGAGTAAGGCAGAGTGGGAGAAGGCAAGTACCTTTGAGGATATCAATGGAATCGCTGCTAAGATGAGCGAGTACGGATTGAGTATTTAAGCCTATGGAATTCAAGCATTATTCAGTACTCCTACAGGAGTGCCTCGATAATCTGAATATAAAGCCTGACGGGATATATCTCGACGGAACCCTTGGCGGAGCCGGACACTCTTTTCACATAGCAGAAAGGCTGACGGAGGGTGGACATCTCTACGGAACCGATCAGGATGAAGATGCCATCGCAGCTGCAACAAAGAGGCTTGAGCCATTTAAGGACAGAGTTACGATCATTCGCGACAACTACGAGAATGCAGTGGCAAGGCTTAGAACTCTCGGGGTTACCGGTGTTGATGGAATCCTTCTGGATCTTGGGGTATCGTCTTTTCAGCTGGATAACGCAGAGCGAGGATTTACTTATAAAGAAGACGTTCCGCTGGATATGAGAATGGATCAGAGGCAGGCGCTTACAGCCAGAGATATTGTCAATGACTATTCGGAGACGGAAATCTTCCATATTATCAGAGATTTCGGCGAGGACAAGTTCGCCAAGAACATAGCAAAACATATCTGCATAGAAAGACAGAAGGCGCCCATTGAGACAACAGGGCAGCTCAATGACATTATAAAAGCTGCAATTCCGGCCAAGATGAGAGAAAAGGGAGGACATCCTTCCAAGAGAACCTACCAGGCTATAAGGATTGCGCTAAACAGAGAGCTGGATGTGCTTCAGAACTCTCTGGATGGATTCATAGATTTTCTGAATCCGGGAGGAAGGCTGTGTGTGATTACGTTCCATTCACTGGAAGACCGCATAACCAAGAACAATTTTAAAACCAACGAAAACCCATGCACATGTCCGCCGGACTTTCCGGTATGTGTGTGCGGCAAGAAATCGAAAGGAAAGGTGATCACCAGAAAACCGATCCTGCCGAGCGAAGAAGAGCTTTCAGAGAATAAAAGATCTCAGAGTGCGAAGCTCAGGGTGTTTGAAAAGACTATGTAAAAGGAGGTGTTGAACATGGCAAGAAGTGAATACATACGCGGAACAACCGTCAGAAAGCCAAACAGAGTTCATGACAGAGAGCCTTACCATGTTCATGAGAACACAAGGCGTCATAAGAGACATAACATGAGCCTTGGTTACCTTCTGTTTTTGTCACTGGCAATGGTACTTATGCTTGGAACTTTGGCGTGGTACATTTCACTCCAGTCACAGGTTAAGAACAGCGTTAAGAACATCGCTACACTGGAGAGTCAGTTAAATAATTTGAAACAGGACAACGATGAGGCGTATAATAGAGCCAATGGCAACGTGGACCTTGAAGAAGTAAAGCGTATTGCTATCCAGGAATATGGCATGACTTACGCCGGTGAAGGCCAGGTCGTTACTTATTCCGATGGCGGTGGAAATGATTATGTCAGACAGCTGGCACCTATCCCTGAAGTGGGTAAGAACTAGAAGGAAACCGTCATGAGTTAGTTGGAAGGAAATGAAATGGTTTAATGAAACGCAGAAGAACGGGGAATGCTCAGAAATTCACAACAAGAATGAAGAAAAAGCTGGTAGTACTGTTTGTCTTAGTACTACTGGCTTTCGTTGGGTTAGGGGTCAGACTTATCTTTATCACCAAGAACAATGGTGAGGAGTATGAGAGACAGGTCCTTTCCCAGCAGCAATATGATTCGACAACACTGCCCTTCAGAAGAGGAGAGATCCTGGACGCCAACGGAACGGTGCTGGCTTACAGCGAGAAGGTTTATAACGTAATCCTTGATGCCAAGCTCCTTTTAAGGGACCAGAAGTTTGTAGACCCAACAGTCAATGCTTTGGTAAAAGAGTTTAAGCTGAACTCGGGAGAGATCAGATCATATCTGTCTGAGCATCCTACATCTCAGTATTATATATTGGCAAAAAAGCTTTCCTATGACGAGATTAAGAACTTCCAGGATATGATAACTCCGGGAATGGACGGCTATGACGCTGATATACAGGGCGTTTGGTTTGAACCCAGTTATATAAGAAAGTACCCCAACGGGTCATTGGCCTGCGATGTTATCGGATTTACTTCCAGCGATAACAACGGTATGTACGGCCTTGAGGAGTATTACAACAACACTCTTTCAGGAACAACAGGAAGAGAGTACGGATATCTGGATGAAGACTCCAACCTTGAGAGAACCACAATTCCGGCAACAGACGGAGACAGCATTGTTACCACAATCGACGGTAACCTTCAGAATATTGTAGAGAAGCACTTAAAAGAGTTCAATGACCAGTATGCCAACAATTTCAGGCAGGGAAACGGCGCAAACAACGTGGGATGCATCATGATGGATATCCACACGGGCGATATACTTGCCATGGCCAGCTATCCGAGCTTTGACCTGAACAATCCCAGGGATCCGGCCAATCTTATAGGAATGCCGGCTGTTGACGAAAAGGGTAATAAGCTAAAGGGAGAGTCGGTATTTGACTCAGGTGTATACATTACAGAAGAGATGCTCTCAGAGTTCAGCGATGAGCAGCTCTATCAGAACTACAATGCACTTTGGAAGAATTTCTGTATTTCAGATACTTACGAGCCGGGATCGGTTGCCAAGCCCTTCACGGTTGCAACCGGAATTGAGAGCGGATCGATCACAGGTAATGAAGTATATAACTGTAAAGGTTTTTTAAATGTAGGCGGATGGGATATCAAGTGCCATAACACCTACGGTGACGGAGAGGTTTCAGTAGAAAGAGGCGTAGAGATCTCCTGTAACGTAGCCATGATGTATATTGCACAGGCTACAGGCATCAGCACCTTTACCAAGTTCCAGAAGGACTTCGGCTTTGGCCTTAAGACCAATGTTGACCTGGCAGGAGAGGCAAGAACAGAAGGGCTTACCTATACTGCAGCCAACATGACACCTACCGATCTTGCGACCAACTCCTTCGGACAGGGCTTTAACGTTGATATGATCGAGATGATCACAAGCTTTTCATCACTGATTAACGGCGGATACTACTACGAACCTCATATTGTAAAAAGAATTGTATCCAGCAGCGGAGCTACGATCAAAAATATTGAGCCGAGAGTTTTAAGACAGACAATATCACAGAGTACTTCTGATAAAATAGTAGAGTATTGTAATCAGGTAGTAGCAGGTGCAGAAGGAACAGGTAAGACAGCAAGACCTGCAGGCTACATGATAGGCGGTAAGACGGGAACTGCTCAGACCCTTCCCCGTGGTAACAGACAGTACGTCGTATCCTTTATGGGATATGCACCTGCAAGTGATCCGGACATTGCAATCTATGTAGTTGTAGACAGATGTAATGTTCAGTATCAGGACGATGCGAAGTTTGCCACAAGAATAGTAAGAGCGGTACTTACCGAGGCACTTCCTTATCTTAATTACCCTATGACTGAAGAGCTTTCCGAAAAAGAGCAGGCTGAGCTTGCTGAACTTCGCGAGCAGATGGTCACAACCGCTACTGCCGAGGGAGAGGAAACTACAGAAGAGGGCGAAGAGGGAGCTACTGAAGAGGAGACACAAACGGAGGAGGAAACTACCGAGTCAGAGGAGACCGGATCAATCTGGGAGTCATTTGACGTGGATAGTACAACGGGGTATTATATTGACCCGAACACAGGTAATCTTATCGATCCTGAAAGCGGACATGCTTTCGGAGGAGATGATCTTCCTGATTTCGGAGCTGAGAGCATTTTTGAACCCGTTACCGAAGGCAATGGTAACTAAAGCAATTTGACGGAGATGTTGTTATGAATAGTTATGTTTTAAGGACCCTTCTTCCTGTTGTGATATCTTTCTTTATAGCAGTACTGATCGGCCCAAAGATTATCGAATTATTAAGAAGGTTAAAGGCCGGACAGACAGAGAGAGTAGAAGGTCTTGAATCACACCAGAAAAAGACCGGAACCCCTACAATGGGCGGAATTATCTTCCTTATTCCGGTTATCATCATAGGAATCTTTTACGGAAGAACCCACAAAGAGGTAATTCCGGTGCTGATCCTTACAATTGGCTTTGGTATCATCGGATTTCTTGATGACTATATAAAGGTTGTGAGAAAGCATAACCTGGGTCTTAGAGCATGGCAGAAGATCCTCGGACAGTTTATCGTAGCAGTGCTTTTTGCGCTGTATGTAGAGAACTTCACGGACATTTCCCTTGCTATGAAGGTTCCTTTTACAAGCATCGTACTTGATTTCGGATTTTGGAACATCCCTATTTTGTTCTTTATCGCGCTGGGAACAGCCAACGGAACAAACTTTACAGACGGAGTTGACGGACTTTGCGCATCAGTCACAGCCGTTGTCGCAGCATTCTTTGCAGTGGCAGGAATGCACTATGGCGCAACAGGAGCAGAAGTGATGTCCAGCGCCATGGTTGGAGCACTCCTTGGATATCTTGTCTACAACGTATATCCCGGCAAGGTAATGATGGGAGATACAGGTTCTCTGGCAATCGGTGGCTTTGTGACAGGCGTTGCGTACGTTATGCAGATGCCAATCTTCATTGCTATCGCAGGATTTATATATGCTCTTGAAGTAATCTCAGTGATCATGCAGGTTTCTTACTTCAAGATCACACATGGTAAAAGAATCTTCAGAATGGCCCCGATCCATCACCACTTTGAGAAGGGCGGCTGGTCCGAGACCAAGGTCGTTAACGTATTTACAACAATAACTATTTTGCTTTGCCTGCTCTCTTATGCAGGTCTGTAACAAGATTTATATATTTTAAGAGGTTTTTGGTATGAAGGCAGATTTAGAAGGTAAAAGAGTTCTCGTAATAGGTTCAGGTTTATCAGGCGTTGGTTCTGTTAACCTCCTCCACAAGGTAGGAGCGATCCCTGTTATCCTTGAGGAAAACACCAAGGTTACACAGGATGACATAAAGGCTAAGCTCCACGATGGTGACAAGAATACAGAGATTATCATCGGAGAGATTTCGGACGAGGTGCTTGATACGATAGCATTGACAGTTCCAAGCCCTGCAGTTCCGCTTGATGCGCCGACAGTAATGCGCATTAAGGCCAAGAATATACCGATTTGGAGTGAGATTGAACTCGCTTACAATTTTTCCAAGGGAACCATGGTAGCCATCACCGGAACAAATGGTAAGACAACTACCACAACTCTTGTTGGCGAGATCATGAAGGCTCACTATAATTCTGTCTATGTAGTAGGTAATATCGGAGTGTCTTTTGCAGAAAGTGCTCTCGAGATGAAGGACGACACAGTGATAGTGGGAGAGATAAGTTCGTTCCAACTTGAGGCTGTAGATAACTTCCATGCGAAGGTTTCAGCAATCCTGAACATCACACCCGATCACCTCAACAGACATCACACCATGGAATGCTATGCTTCCATGAAGGAAAACATAACAAACAACGAGACTAAGGACGACACCTGCGTTCTTAACTACGACAATGAATACACAAGGGATTTTGCAAACAGATGCCCGGCTAAGGTAGTTTTCTTTTCAACAAAAGAGAAGCTTGCAGACGGATTCTATCTCGAAAACGATGAGATCATGATGGCTACAGCAGGAACTTCAATGTCTATCATGAACATCCACGACATGAACCTGGTTGGACTGTGCAACGTAGAGAACGTAATGGCTGCCATTGCAATGTCACTTGCCATGGGAGTTCCGCTTTCAACAATCCTCAGTGTTATAAGGGACTTTAAGGCAGTTGAGCACAGAATAGAGTTCGTTGCCACCAAGAGAGGCGTTGATTATTACAACGACTCCAAGGGAACCAACCCCGATGCTGCAATCCAGGGAATCAGAGCAATGTCACGTCCTACGATCCTCATCGGAGGCGGATATGACAAGGGCAGCGAATATGATGAGTGGATTGAGAACTTCGGAGATACAGTTAAACTCCTGGTGCTCATCGGTCAGACTAAGGAAAAGATAGCAGAGTGCGCTAAAAAGCACGGCTTTACAAATTATGTGTTTAAAGACACCTTCGAGGAGGCGCTTATATTCTGTACAGAGAGCGCACAGCCCGGAGATGCGGTACTTCTTTCACCTGCCTGTGCAAGCTGGGATATGTTCCCGAATTACGAGACCAGGGGAAAGAAATTTAAAGAGTATGTAAATAAGATTTCTGAGTAAGGGGTTACTTAAGTTGGAGAGAGCAGGATTTTTGAGAAGAGAAAGAGAAGAGTCCTATATTGATTACAGCATGATATTTATCATACTGTTTCTTTTGGTGTTTGGACTTATCATGCTCTATTCAACCAGCTCATACGAGGCTAACCTCGACTACGGAGATTCAGCTTACTATTTCAAGCACCAGCTGATCCCGTCAATCCTTGGACTTGTCGGGATGGTTGTGTTGTCCTACATTCCTTACAGGATATACGCAAGGCTTGCAATGCCGATCTATATTGCCGCAGCAGCTCTTTTGGTAGCGATCATTCCTTTTGGTAAGACCATCAACGGCGCAAAGAGATGGATCATCATTGCAGGTGTATCGATTCAGCCGGCTGAGGTTGCCAAGGTTGCAGCTATTATCTTTACCGCGACCATAATCATCAAGCTGAAAAAGAACCTTACCACGCTTAAAGGCTTTGGAATCGCCTTGATGTTTCCGGCCGTTCTTGCCGGAATGGTTTATATCATCACAAGAAACTTAAGTTCTGCCATTATCATCATGGGAATCACTGTAGTAATGCTGTTTATCTCAACTCCCGGCTATCGTATGTATATAATTGTTGCAGCCGGAGTTTTGGCATTCGCAGCTGCGCTGGTTGTTATAATAGCCAACTCCAATCAGACCAGCGGTATGAACTACCGCTTTGAGCGTGTCCTTGCCTGGCTTGATCCTCAGGCGCATGCTTCCGGAAAAGGTTTCCAGACGCTGCAGGCTCTTTATGCCATCGGCAGCGGCGGTATTTTCGGAAAAGGCCTTGGTGAGAGTATGCAGAAGATGGGATTTATCCCTGAGGCGCAGAATGATATGATATTCTCCATCATTTGCGAGGAACTGGGACTCTTTGGAGCAATAGCCGTAATGCTTATGTTCCTTCTCCTTATCTGGAGACTTATGGTGGTTGCAAATAACGCACCGGATATGTTTGGTGCGCTCCTTGTTATCGGAGTTATGGGTCACATTGCGATCCAGGTTATCCTTAACATCGCCGTTGTAACCAATACGATACCAAATACAGGAATTACACTGCCTTTCATCAGTTACGGAGGATCTGCTGTTATCATCCAGCTGGCGGAGATCGGAATTGCGCTGAATGTAGCAAGAAATATAGGCAGAGACTGATAGAAATATGGCTAAGAAGAAAAGAAGAGTAAAAAAGAGGCGTATTGAATACAGACCATCGCTCAGGGAGAGAATGGAAGATTTTCATCCCTTAAGGGATTTTCACCCTCTCAGGGACTTTCACCCTGTAAGAAGTATTTTCAGAGCCTTAAGGCTCCATAAAAGTCTGTATGTCATTGCAATCATACTGCTGGTTTTGCTGATTGCCGGCGGTATTGCCTATAAGTATATAAACGATAATTATACCGTTACCAACATATATGTTACGGGAAACACTCATTACACCAACGATGAGATCATTGATATGGTCCTGGATGACAAGCCAAGCCATAATTCATTGTTTTTGTCGCTTAAATACAGGGACAAGAGCATTGAGAACATTCCTTTCATAGAAAAAGTGGATGTGGATATCGTTTCCAAGGACACCATCAGGATCAATGTCTATGAAAAGGCCATTGCCGGCTATTTTGCCCATCTTGGAAGATATATGTACTTTGACAGGGACGGAATAGTGGTTGAGAGCTCTTATGAGACTTCCGATGAAGTGCCACAGGTAATGGGACTTAAGTTTGACTACATTATCATGTATGAGAAGCTTCCTACACCGAATGAAGAGATATTTGAGGAAATCCTTGATATAACACAGCTTCTTTCCAAGTACAATTTAAAAGCTGACAGGATCTTCTTTGACAGTGAATATAACGTGTACCTTTATTTCGACAATGTTGAGGTAAGTCTTGGCACCAGAGACTTCATTGACGAGAAAATTATCCAACTTCAATACATTTTACCTGAGCTCGAAGGAAAAAATGGTATTTTGGAAATGAAAGATTTTGACGACGGTACAAAAAACATCACTTTTGAAGAGAAAAATCAATAAATTGTAGTTAAATATAGAGAAAATTTTATATAAAAAAACGGGTTGATAATTGGTTTAAAAAATTATATCATAGCTATTAGGAGTCTATGAGGTAGATGAAGGAGGAGTTGTTTTGCTGGAGATTAAGTCTAACGAAGCAGAAAATGCCTGCAAAATAATCGTCGTTGGGGTTGGCGGTGCAGGAAATAATGCTGTTAATAGAATGGTAGATGAAAATATTACCGGTGTTGAATTTATCGGTATAAATACAGATAAACAGGCGCTTCAGCTCTGCAAGGCACCTAAGCTTTTGCAGATTGGTGAGAAGCTCACCAAAGGTCTTGGAGCGGGCGCTAAGCCTGAGATTGGTCAGAAGGCAGCTGAAGAGAGTGCAGAAGAGATTTCTGCAGCACTTAAGGGAGCAGATATGGTATTTGTCACCTGTGGTATGGGTGGCGGAACAGGTACCGGAGCAGCTCCTGTTGTAGCTAAGCTTGCTAAGGACATGGGAATCCTTACAGTCGGCGTAGTAACCAAGCCTTTCAGTTTCGAGGCTCGTGTTCGTATGCAGAATGCTATGCTTGGTATTTCCAATATCAGAACAAACGTAGATACACTTATCGTTATCCCTAATGATAAGCTTCTTCAGATTGTTGACAGACGTACTACAATGCCTGACGCACTTAAGAAGGCTGATGAAGTTCTTCAGCAGGCAGTACAGGGAATCACTGATCTTATCAATGTTCCTGCAGTTATCAATCTTGACTTTGCTGATGTATCTACAGTCATGAAGGATAAGGGTATTGCCCACATCGGTATCGGTAGCGGAAAGGGCGATGACAAGGCAACAGACGCTGTTAAGATGGCTGTTGAGTCACCACTTCTTGAGACCAAGGTTAACGGTGCTACAGATGTTATCATCAACATCTCCGGTGATATCACTCTTACAGATGCATCCGATGCATCAGAGTATGTTCGTCAGCTGGCAGGAGATAATGTGAATGTTATCTTCGGTGCTATGTATGACGAGAGCAAGACAGATACATGTACTGTAACAGTTATTGCTACAGGTATTGAGGATAAGATCAACAACACTAACAACCAGGCAGTAGTTGAGGCTCAGAATGCAGCAGCTAAGGCAGCACAGACAGTAGCTACACAGACAAATACAGCTACAGTAACACCTACTCCTACAGTTCAGCCTGTTGTTACTCCTATCACTCCTGTACAGCCTACAATCACACCTATTGGAACACCTGCTTCAGACAATCAGCCGGCTACATCATCAGCTACAAGACCTCTTTCACTGAACAGGCCTACCAATATCACAAGTACTGTAGAGCCTAAATCTCTTAAGATACCTGATTTCTTACAGAGAAAATAATGAAAAATGCGATGCCCTCTGCTTATGCAGAGGGCTTTTTTTCGCTTAATTGCAATATTGTGTGGAAATAAGCGGAAAACCATGCTACAATAATTTGTGGAGTGAAATAGTTTAAATACTATATACGGAGGGAAACTTATGAAATGCCCATTTTGTGGGAAAGACGACACAAGAGTAATTGATTCAAGGCCTGCAGACGAGAACACTTCCATCAGACGCAGAAGAGTCTGCGATTCATGTGGTAAGCGCTTCACAACTTATGAGAAGGTCGAAACTATTCCGCTTATCGTAATTAAGAAGGGCGATGTCAGAGAACCTTATGACCGCGCCAAGATTGAGGCCGGCGTATTCAGAGCCTGCCATAAGAGACCTGTCAGTGCAGAGCAGATCACCAAGATCGTTGATGCTGTGGAGACAGAAGTATTTAATATGGAGCAGAAGGAGATTCCTAGCCGTGCTATCGGTGAGATCGTTATGGACAAGATGAAGAACCTCGATCCCGTTGCCTACGTTCGTTTCGCTTCGGTTTACAGAGAGTTTAAGGATGTCAATACCTTCATGGACGAGCTCAAGACCGTCCTCAAGAAGGAAGCAGAAGGCACCATCACCGACACCACAGACAAGAACACTCCACTTCTGAAAGATCACTGATCCTATCGCCCCGGACATTCTCCGGGGCTTTTTTATTCCTTGACTTTTGGGGGTGTGGGCTTTATATTGTAGAATGTGATATGGATAAGTGCCATATCTCGTAATTAAATATCGAGGAGGATTATGAACATGATGAGAAAAAGCTTTAGAAAGGTTAGCGTAAGCTTTTTGCTGATCGTGCTCACAACGCTGACTATTGCATTGGGCGGATGCTCAAGCGACAAGGCAGGAGATGATTCTTCTAAGATTACAATCGGAATACCTCAGGACATTGACAGTCTTGACCCCCACTATGCAACAGGGGCAGGAACTAAAGAGGTGCTTTTCAACGTATTCGAAGGTTTGGTCAAACCTGACGAAAATGGTAATCTTAACCCTGCTGTAGCCAGCCAGTACACGATCTCAGATGACAACAAGACTTACACTTTCACCTTGAGAGACGGAATCAAGTTCCACGACGGAAACGCAGTTACAGTAGAGGATATCAAATATTCTTTGGAACGTAACATGGGCGTAGACGGAAGTGAGCCCCTGATCTCTTCTTTTTCCAAGATCGCAAGCGTAAATATTGTTGACGACAAGACAGTAGAGGTTGTTTTGAATGAGGAGGATTCTGAGTTCTTAACTCAGCTCACAGTAGCTATTATCCCCGCATCAAACACAGACCCGGCTACAAACTGCATCGGTACAGGACCATACAAGTATGTGTCCAGCTCACCTCAGGAGAACTTTGTTGTAACAAGGTTTGATGATTACTGGGGAGACAAGGCGTTCATTAAGGACGTGACTTTCAAGATTGAGGCTAACTCAGATGCAGTTGTTATGGACCTTAAGGGCGGTTCAATCGATATGTATGCCCGTATCACCAGCACACAGGTTTCACAGCTCGATGATCAGTTTGAGATCTACGAGGGAACCATGAATCTGGTACAGGCAATGTATATCAACAATGCCGAGAAGCCTTTTGATGACGTAAGAGTTCGTCAGGCTCTCTGCTACGCAATTAACCCTCAGGAGATCATGGATTATGTATCTGATGGAGCAGGCACAGAGATCGGAAGTGCTATGTTCCCTTCATTTACCAAGTACTTCATGCCTGAGCTCAATGACACCTACAACACAGACGCAGCTAAGGCAAAAGAGCTTTTGGCAGAGGCCGGATATCCCGACGGATTCGAGTTTACTATCACAGTGCCTTCAAACTACACACAGCATGTAGATACAGCTCAGGTTATTTCAGAGGAGCTCAAGGCAATCGGTGTTACAGCAAACATCCAGGAAGTTGAGTGGAACACATGGCTTTCAGATGTTTACTCAGACAGAAAGTATCAGGCAACAGTAGTCGGAGTTGATGCTTCAACACTTTCAGCATCATCACTTCTTGCAAGATATGCATCAGATGCAGGAAGAAACTTTGTAAACTTCAACAGCCCTGCTTATGATGAGGCTTATGCAAATGCACAGAGCACATCTGATGACGCAGCAAAGACAGAGTACTACAAGGAATGTGAGAAGATCCTTTCTGAGGAAGCAGCAAGCGTATATATTCAGGACCTTCCTGAGTTTGTTGCTCTGAACAAGAAGTACACAGGATATGTATTCTATCCTCTTTATGTACAGGACATTAGCAAGATCAAGCTTGCAGATCAGTAATATATAAGTTTTAAAGACTTAGATAGGCGAGGAACGCATATGAAATACATCATTAAAAAGCTAGGAATGATGATAGTTACTTTATTGGTGGTATCTATATGTGTTTTCCTCGCCTTTAATGTTATTCCGGGAGATCCGGCCCTGAGAATGCTGGGCACGGAGGCTTCTCCGGAGCTTGTTGAACAGACAAGACAGCAGATGGGACTAAACGATCCGCTGCTTGTAAGATACGGTAGATGGTTTGTTTCTTTTATACAGGGGGATTTTGGAACCTCCTACAATTACAAGGTGCCGGTTAAGGGCATGATTATCAGTAAGATCCCGATTACCCTTACTATGGCGATAATTGCATTCTTGTTAACGATTTTGATATCAATTCCACTGGGGATATTTACGGCCAAGCATGAAAATGGTGTCCTGGACAGGATCATCATTGTGATAAATCAGGTCATCATGGCCATTCCGCCGTTCTTTTCAGGAATACTCATAACCTTTATCTTTGGTATGATATTCAGACTTTTTACCCCCGGAGGCTTCGTTTCATATACAGCTAATTTCGGTAAATTCCTGCAATATCTCTTTTTCCCGTCCCTTGCAATAGCGCTACCCAAGATATCTATGACGGTCAAGATGCTAAGGGGCAGCCTTATTGATGAGGCAGGCAAGGATTACGCAAGAACTGCTTACAGCAGAGGAAATGCAACCAATGGCGTTTTATACAGACACGTCCTGAAAAATGCCATGATACCGGTTATTACGTTCCTTGGCATGGCCCTGGCAGATATGGTTGCAGGAAGTATTGTAATAGAGCAGGTTTTCAGTATTCCGGGCATCAGCAGGATACTGCTTACAAGTATCAGCAACAGGGATTACCCGGTTGTAGAGGCAATCATTATGGGTATTGCCATTATTGTACTTTTGGTCAACTTCCTGGTGGATGTTATCTACCGCATTGTTGATCCAAGGATAGGTCTTGAGGATGAGTAAGGCAAAGAAAGAGCTTCAGAAAAATTTCAAAAATAATCCGTACCTGCTTTTGGGAACCGTTATCACAGGAATCATTGTTCTTGTGATACTTCTTGGTGTGTTCTGGACTCCTTATAATCCTACAACCATGAATTCCGCAGAAAAGCTTCAGGGTATTTCACTCAGGCACCCTATGGGAACGGATAATATGGGAAGAGATGTCCTTAGCCGTGTTATGTACGGAAGTAGGATCACGCTTCTTATTGCAATAGGAACAGTGGCTATAGGTTCTGTTGTAGGCACCATTATCGGAGCTCTTACAGGATATTTCGGAGGAATGTTTGATGAGGTTACCATGAGGATCATCGACGCTCTTTTTGCCTTCCCAAGTATCCTTCTGGCACTGGTGATCGTCAGCGTGTTCGGAACCGGATGGCTGCAGCTTCTTATATCACTGGGAATAGCCTTTGTACCCAGCTATGCAAGAATTGTAAGAGGAGAGGTGCTTCGCTGCAGAAACATGGATTATGTTGAAAATGCGAGGCTCCAGGGCGTTTCCAACCTAAGGATGATATTTGTCCATATTCTGCCCAATATAAAGGGCGTTATGGCTTCTTCAATAATGATAGGCTTTAACAATGCAGTGCTGGCCGAGGCAGGACTTAGCTATTTGGGAGTTGGATCCCAGCCTCCATATGCAAGTCTTGGTAAGATGCTCTCGGATGCTCAGCAGTACATGTTCACTACACCCAGCTACGTTCTGTGTCCCGGTATTGTGATTGTTCTTATGGTTCTGGGATTTGCGTTTCTAGGAGAGGGAATCAGCAGATGGAAATAATACTTGATGTAACCGATCTTCATATAGAATTTCATGACCATGAATCTCCGGAAGTGGCTGTTGAGGACTTTGACCTCATGCTCGGAAAGGGTGAGATCGTTGGAATTGTAGGCGAGTCCGGAAGCGGTAAAAGTATGAGTGCTCTTGCTATCGCAGGGCTTCTTAACAGAAAGAGCCTTACAAAGAGTGGAAGGATCATGTTTGACGGCAATGACCTTTTGACCTGCGACAGAAAGACGCTCCGTTCCTATCAGGGGGATGAGATATCCATCATCTTCCAGGAGCCCATGACCAGCTTAAACCCGGTTAAGAGGATCGGCTGGCAGGTGGAGGAGCCTCTTTATATCCACCATCCCGAGGTTTCCAAGGAAGAGAGAAAAAACAGGGCTATCGAGATGCTAAGAGCAGTAGGGCTTGATAATGCCGAGGATGTTTACTATATGTACCCACATGAGCTTTCGGGCGGAATGAGACAGAGGGTTATGATAGCTGCAGCCATGATCGGCAATCCAAAGATATTGATTGCAGATGAGCCCACTACAGCCCTGGATGTTACGGTACAGGCACAGATTGTAGAACTTCTTAAAAAGCTCAACAAGGAAATGGGAACGTCAATTATCTTTATATCCCATGACCTCAGCCTTGTTAATCAGATATGTCAGAGAGTAATAGTAATGCAGAAGGGGAATATTGTTGAGTCAGGTAAGACAGTAGATGTCTTTACAAGACCAAGAGATTCCTATACCAAGAAGCTTATTGCAGCAATACCAAAGATCGATCTAAACAGAGACAGGTAATTTAAATGGATAGAGATGAGGTTTTAAGAGTAAGTAACCTGAATGTCTTTTACAAGAACAGGAAGCGAAAGCTCTTTTCCAAAAACAAAAAAATACAGGCTCTCCACGATGTCAGTGTTTCCATGCAGGAGGGAGAAGTTCTTGCCATAGCCGGTGAGTCCGGAAGCGGTAAGTCAACTCTTGCAAGAGCCATTGTCGGAATAAACAAGGACTATACGGGAGAAATCTGGCAGAAGTACAAAAGCCCTCAGATGGTTTTCCAGGATCCCTACAGTTCCCTTAATCCGGCCAAGAGGATCGGCTGGCTTTTGGAGGAACCCTTAAGAGTCGATAAGTCCAGGCAGTGGACCAAGGAAGAGATCACAGCACGAGTTAAGGAAGTAATGGAGGATATCGAGCTTCCACTTAGTATGCTGGACAGATTTCCTGCTCAGCTCTCAGGTGGTCAGAGGCAGAGAGTATGCATTGGAATGGCACTTATGAGATCACCCAAGCTCCTTATCGCAGATGAGCCGGTTTCAGCTCTTGATGTTACAATTCAGGCACAGATACTTGAACTTTTGGAGAATCTCCATAAAAAGCACGGAATATCCATTATTTTCATATCTCATGATCTGAGAGTTGTCTATAAGATCAGCGACCACGTAATGATCATGAAGGACGGAAGAGTAGTGGAATATGGCGAGACAAAGCAGCTCTATCGCAGTCCACAGGCCGATTATACGAAGCAGCTTTTAAAAGCCGCTGGGATTGCCTAAATTTTTATGTTAAAATAGGTTAAGTTTTTGGGGAACATGTCCGATATATTCATTGATAAGATATGGATGTTTTAAAAAAGGTTGAAAGGAGGCGTATACTATGGCATTAAATATTGGTTCATTTACATCCGGCTATAATGCATATAATATTCCCCCTGTCAAAGATAATCCCCAGGTAGCACCACAGCCTGAACTCCAGCCACAGTCCAAACAGGCTCAGCAGGAGAAGGAACAGGAGAAAAAGGGACTTGACCTCACCGTCGAGGTACCAGCCAGAGAAAACGCTTCTATTGAGAACGTAGCAATCTCCTTTGGACAGTATGACAGCTCTTCACTTGATATATATGGCGATATGGGACTTGCATCAAGAGATATGAAGAATGCAATCTCAGGAATGCAGAAGGACCGAATCCTTCATGAGTATCAGTACTTTGTAGGAGGTAAGGACCTCACAGGCAAGCCAAGCAATATCATAGCCGGAACAGAAGATGGTATCGTAATTAAGCTTTGATAATATGCAGATTATTCCCCGTCACAAAAGTGGCGGGGATTTTTTTGAGAAAAAAATCCATCTATAAAAAAGCTATTCATGGTAAAATGTAATTTGGTATGTTAGGGGAAAAAATTAAAAAGGATAAACTGAATATCTATCACGCTGTTATTTCAGCTGCCTGTATTTTTGTGATGTATCTGGCGGTTTTGGTGGTTTGCAGGATAACTCCCTTCGGGGAAAAGACATTCCTTATGTTTGATCTTAAACGCCAATATGTGGATTACTATGCTTATCTGCGAACAGTGTATGCAGGAGAGAACAGCGTTTTTTATTCATTTAATGCAGCACTTGGCTCAGGGACACTGGGCTTTTTTGCGTATTATCTCTCAAGCCCGTTTCTTCTTATCTTATCTCTTTTTGACAGGAGCATAATGCCTCTTGGGATCACCGTTGTCATCGGCATTAAGCTGATGCTGGCGGCCTTTATTATGGACCTTTTCCTTCAGAGATTTATCACTGAAGTTACAGGTATACTGCCAACGAACACGGGAAATGTGGCAGCGTATTTAGGGGCTGTTTCCTGGGCTTTTTCGGGCTTTCTTTTCGCTCACAGCATGAACCTCATGTGGATAGACGTGGTAATGCTTCTTCCGCTTTATATCTGGAGCCTTGAGAGGCTCTTTAGGGAAGATCGTAAGATTCCATATATATTTACACTTTTCTTTATGCTTCTTTTTAACTATTACATCACCTATCAGGTCCTTTTCTTTACCGTATTCTGGACCATAATCGATCTTGTGGTAAGAAAGGAGAAGCATCCGTTTGTTCAGATTGGAAGGCTGATCTTTTCTGCGTTAATATCTGCGCTTTGCTCAGCGCTTATCATGCTTCCGACTTTCCTCGAACTCATGGACAGCCCAAAGGATGTCACAATCCTTGGAATGAAGCTCACCGGTAACAGTTTGAAGCTTTTAGATGTATTTTCAAAGCTTCCGACTCTGTCCTATGATTACCTCGAGGCAAGATTTGGATATCCACAGCTTTTCTGCGGAGTGCTTACGCTTTTCTTAATTCTCTTTTATTTTGCATCAAAAGAGATTTCGCTGCGGGAAAAACTCGGCTTTCTGGCACTTTTTGGTGTTTTTGCCATCTCTTACCGAATTGATATCATAAACGTCATCTGGCACGCAGGAATGGAGCCATCAGGTCATCCTTACAGACAGGCCTTTATGTGCGTTTTTCTCATGATCATCTGCAGCTGCAGGGCTTTTTCTTCCTTGGAAAAAGAGCTTTCGCCAATTAAGGTACTTGCAACCGGCGCTGTTTTACTGCTGTTTCTTGTGCTTATAAAAAGAGGTAACTACGACCATGTCACAAACCTTACGTGGTATGTAAACCTTGGGATAATAGCTGTTTATGCAATTGTTTTGATGTCTCTGTCTTTTGTGTATTTGAAAAGAAAAGTAATAGCGGTAAATCTACTTATTCTGTTACTTCTTCTTATAAATGCAGCAGATCTTTCGGCAAATGCTGTAAACACTTATGATTTGCAATCCCTTAAATGTGACTCTGCTACGGAATATGAAGAGGTTATATCAAGAACACAGGATGCAGTGGAAACTGTTAAAGCACTTGATGATGACGAAAATTTTTACAGGATGGAAAATCTGAATCCGAGAGAGCAGAACGACGCATTTCAGTACAATTACTACGGTGTTACCCAGTACAGTTCCGCAGGACTTGTGTATGTGAGATATTTTCTTCAGAGGCTTGGTTTTAACGATGACGGACTTTACACTCACTATGGGCATGACAATACAAAGACCATGGATTCACTTCTTGGTATAAAGTATGTCCTCACAGATGATACATATCCTGTGCATCAGGGGTACGAACTATTTATTGATGATAGGGAGAAGGTTTACAAGAATCCGTATGCGCTTTCAGTGGCGCTCTCTACAAATGATTTTGATCTTTCAGGTATATGCGATCCTGACGACAATGAACCTGAGGCATCTATGGAGCGTGTTCCTAAGAAAAATCCCTTTATGCTTCAGGAGGACATATATTCAAGACTTTTGGGAAAAGAGATCTCTCTTTTTACATCGGCTGTAGTAGATAAGAGTGATGTGTATTTCGCAGACGGGAAGCCAAGGTATGATTTCAAAGTCAGAGCTGCTTTGGACGGAGAACTCTATTTTTACTTGGATGGATTGATCAATGCGCGTGAGGGACTTTCTGTTTTTGTTAATGATGAGCTTTTAACTACCTATGGAAATGCATCCTGCGTAAAGATATTAAACCTTGGTAACCACAGAGCCGGCGATGAGATTAAGGTGACTGTTCAGGGCGAGAAGGAAGATAAAAATTTTGGAAGTGCTTTGTTTGTCACGGAAGATCAAGCAGCGTTAAAGGCTGCTTACAAGGAGCTTTCAGCTAAGGACTGCGTTGTTAAGGTAAGACCCTTCAGGAGTGAAATGACTATTACGGTTCCTGAAGGAGCTGATGGTGTTTTCCTTACTGTGCCCTATGAGAGTAACTGGAAGATTACCGCAAACGGTAAGAAAACACAGGCTCTTGCTGTGTACGATTCCCTGACCTATATTCCGATAGATGCAGCCGGAGAAGTTACTATCAGGATGAGGTACGTATCTTCAGGACTTTCGCTTGGAGTGGTGCTTAGCATTATAGGGATATCTCTTCTTATATTTGTGGAAATATCGGAGAGAAAGAAGGCAAAGCGATGAAAAGCAGAAAGAGTCTTCTTATCTATTCTTTTGTGATAGCTATTTGCGTGCTTTTACTTGCCGTTATCAGTTGTTTTGATGGAAAAGAGAAAAACATTACCGAGACCTATTTTATGTATGCAACTGTAGATGGACACAAGATCAATGTCTTTGAGCAAGGGGGAAGCTATTATCTCTTTTTACCAAGCTATGTTTCCGAGCAGGACATAAAGCTTTCTGCCGAGGCCAAGAAGCACGACATCAAGATAATGAAGTCCGAGAATATAGCTACGGTCTATATAACAACCAATTCCGGAAGCCTTGATAAGATCCTTGCAAACAAGGAATACATGGAATCCGGGAAGATCACGGTGGTTGATGAGAATGGCAATGCTGATCATTCCTCAGGACTTGACTTTATCAAGGGAAGGGGTAATTATTCCTGGAACACCTGGGATAAAAAGCCCTTTAAGATCAAGATGACAAAGGCTGCATCAATACTTGGCATGGGCAGTGGCAAGGACTATGCACTGATCGCCAACGCATCCGATGCAACGCTTATTAGAAATGATATTGCAAGAAGACTGGAGATGGCTGTGGGAATACCTTACGCCACCACCGGAAGATTTACAGATCTGTATATAAACGGTGATTATATGGGGAACTACTATCTCTGTGCCAGCATGGAGGTTGGAGAAGAGCGTATAAATATCACCGACATAGACAAACTCCAGTCA
Source organism: Butyrivibrio sp. VCB2001 (assembly GCF_000423965.1). Classification (NCBI taxonomy): domain Bacteria; kingdom Bacillati; phylum Bacillota; class Clostridia; order Lachnospirales; family Lachnospiraceae; genus Butyrivibrio; species Butyrivibrio sp. VCB2001. The sequence continues at coordinate 28,395 of NZ_AUIZ01000015.1, forward strand.
GAGGTCTTTTCAAGACTTAATGCAGAATCCTTCAGCGTCTATGAGACTCAGACCATGAAGGGCTGGAATCTGCCGGAGTGCGTTGAAGATGTGACAGGGGGCTATCTGGTTGAGAGAGAGTTTGTCGACAGGTACAACCTCGAATATAGCGACTTTAACAATGGATTTGCCACAAGTAATGGTGAACACTATATAGTTGTTGCTCCCAAATACTGCACGGTTAAAGAGATTGGCTATATCTCGGACTTCTTTGAAAAGGCAGAGGAAGAGATCATGGGCAGTGAGCCCTACGGACAGTATATTGATCTGTCTTCTTTTGCAAAGAGATATCTTGTTGAGGAGCTTATCAAGAACTACGACGGTGGAGTCAGCAGTGCATATTACTATAAGGATAAGGACATAGTCGATGGCAAGCTCTACGCAGGCCCGGGATGGGATTTTGACATGAGCCTTGGCAATTATCTTAGTTGGATGGAATATGCAGATGAGGACCCTACGGGGATAACTGAGCTTTATCTCTCAGAGCACAACAGCATCTACTACAAAAACATGCTTACTCATGATGAGTTTAATGAACTTGTCCATGAGTATTATAAAGACAGTGCTCAGGGCTTCATGAAAGAGCTGACAGAGAGCGGGATCAAACAGTACAGAGAGCTTTTAGAAAAATCAGCTGCCATGGACAGCATAAGATGGGCAGACATGTACAAAGAGTGGGGATACAGCGCAGGAGATATTAAGGAGTATCAAAAACTTGAGGGCTTCATTAACCAAAGAACGGTCTTTTTAAACGGAGAATGGCTTGACTGATGTATTATAGAGTAGAAGACAAATATATCGTCTATGAGGATCAAATTGCATATTTGAGAGAGCGCCTGAAGGATCTGATGATCAGAGATGCCCATAGCATTAATGGAAGCTACCTCATCAGGAGCATTTACTTTGATGACAAGTCAGATAGCTCTGTATATGAGATTGAGTCCGGAATCGATGACAGATCAAAGGTCAGGATCCGCTCCTACAACGCAGACGATGGCTTTATAAGGCTTGAGGAAAAGACCAAAAAGAGCGGTTTTACACACAAGGAATCTGCAAGGATATCCAAGGAGACCGTAAAAGGTCTAATTGAGCATCCATCTATGGCACAGGCGCACCTTTCTTCCAGATATCTGCTTAATGAGGATGGATTTCTTTTCCGAAAGGTGTTTGCAAGCATGAATTCAAGGCTCCTTCATCCGGTGAATATCGTGGAGTATGAGAGAGAAGCCTTTGTTGAAAAAAACGGTAACGTCAGGATAACCTTTGATAAGAACATCGGAGTATCGGGGAACGTTAAAAGTTTTTTTGACAGAAATATACATGCTATTCCTACTATGGAGACCGGCGCACACATACTGGAAGTCAAGTATGACGAGCTGCTTCCGGATTATATCAGAAAGATAGTGGATTTTGGCTCTTTGCAAAAAACAGCCTTTTCCAAGTATTACTTCGCCAGACAGATTAAAGGAGGAAATGGAGATATATTATGAGTTTTCAGGATGCGATCAAAAAATCAGTATTGGAAGGCTTTTCGGCAAATGATATTCCCGTAAGTCAGATGATCTCTATTCTGGCTATCACATTTGTTATTGGATTGTATATTTACCTTATTTATAAGCTGATCAACAGAACCTCGATCTACAGTAAGAATTACCACATTTCAATGGCGATGATCTCTGTGATAACCGCAGGCATTATCATAGCAATGCAGTCCAGCATCGTTATTTCTCTGGGTATGGTGGGAGCTCTTTCCATCGTCCGCTTCAGAACAGCCATCAAGGATACAATGGATCTTTTGTTCCTGTTCTGGTCTATAGGAGAGGGAATAATCTGCGGAGCGGGACTTTTTGAGCTGGCAATTGTAGTAGCCCTGATGGTAACAATAGGTCTTTTACTGCTTCAGTTCATCCCCACAAACAGAAAGCCCTATGTTCTTATTGTGAACAGCAGCGATCCCGAGGGAGAGGATGATATTATCAATTCTGTTTCAAATTATTCAAAGGGGTATAAGGTTAAGTCCAGGAACCTTAAGAAGAATGGTCTGGATATGATAATTGAAGTAAGGACCACTCAGGAAAAAGAGCTTTTGAAGAGCCTTAACAAGATTGAAAGCGTGGATAACACATCCCTTCTGACACAGCAGGGAGAAATAAGGATTTGATTATGAACATAAGAAAACCACCTGCCTATGCAGGTGGTATTTTTTTGGGAGGAGGGGTTGTCTAGTGGGGAACTAGACAACCCGTGTATGAAAAAAAGTATTGTTGGGGGTTCAGAAGTTTCCTTCTGATGAGATTATAATAACCGTTAAATTTTGCCAAATTATGTCAGAACTCTAAAAGAAATATAACGTAAAATTAAAACAAAAATAAACGTATTTTCTTTTCAATTTATGACCGTTTGAGGCGTAATAATGTTTCATTTTTGCCTAAAATAAGCCATTTTTGGTATTCCTTTTTTATGGACGGTGAAATAGTATTATGGTAGATGGGAGTAGTTTATTTTTGTTTCACAAGAAGGAGGCACTATGAGTAGCATTTCAGCAATTTCAGGGTACAGTAACTACTCAGCGTATTCCGTCATTTCAAATGGTGGCCGGATTTCAAAGGCTTCTCAGGGAGCATCTGAACTTGCTATTCAGGAAAAGACAGATACTCAGGTAAGAGGACTTGAAGTAGGCAGAGAAAATCTCGAATCTGCCAGGTCTGTCCTTAACATTGAAGACGGAGCCATGGAAGGCATTACCGATTATCTTCAGAATATTAAAGAACTTTCAGTTAAAGCAAAGAACGCAACTTTATCTGACGATGATAAGGAGTCAATTCAGTCTCAGGTAAAGCAATACCTGCAGGGCATAAATGACACAGCCAATCAGGCTAAATACAATGAGAAAAATTTGCTTAGCGGAAACGCAGGAGATCTTAAGGTTGCAACCGATTCAAACGGTTCACTGGTAAATGTTTCTACTTACAACAGCACTACCAAGGCTCTTGGCATTGATGACTACGATGTTACCAAGGACGACTTTGATATGAGCAAGATAGACAAAGCGCTTGAGGCTGTTACCAAGAACAGATCAAATGCCGGAGCTCAGACTAACGGAGTAGAGCATGCTCTTTCTTACAATTCTCACGCAGCTATGGAGCTCAATGGATATCAGATGGACAAGGAAGAAGACAATTCCATGAGAGCTGTTATAGAAGCCAAGCAAAAAGAGCTAATGGATACCTATCAGAATACACTTCTGGCGCAGAAGATGAGAGATGATGAGCAGAAAGCCATGAACATCTTCGCGTAATCCTGATAAAGATTATTTGACGAAAATGTCCGCCCCACAAAGACAAGTGTCTTTTGGGGCGGTTTTCTTGATTTATATTAATTAGTTGTAGCGATTTTAAGGTCAAATACTTGACATAAAGTAATATAAATTCTACACTAAACAAGGCTTGCACGTTTCGTTTTAGAAGCGTGTTAAATAGGAGATTTATCTTCAGTGCAATGACGTACGGGCAAGTATGTGATTGCATTTATTTTGTCATAATTTAGCGATTTAGCACGTTGAAGTTGCAACGCTTTGTGGGGATAAATATTTTATTGGCCGGTAATACTATTATTAACAGGTTGGAGATGCTATGAATACTAAGACACTAATGTACATTGTAAAGAGAATCCTGCTTGCAATAGTTACAGTTTGGGTAGTTATCACTGTTACCTTCTTTGTAATGCATGCAGTTCCCGGTGGTCCATTCATCGGTGAGAAGGCCGTAAGTGAATCGGTCATGAAGGCTATGGAAGCCAAGTACGGACTGGATAAGCCTCTTGGAGTTCAGTACCTTACATATCTTTCTGATGTAGTTACCAAATTTGATTTTGGACCATCGCTTAAGCAGAAGGGTAGAAGCGTTAATGACATCATATTTGACGGAATGAAGACTTCTGCCAAGCTGGGTCTCATCGCTGCTTTAATTGCGCTTGCCAGCGGAGTAGTCCTTGGATCAGTCGCTGCGCTTCGCAGAAACAAGCTGATCGACAGGATCATCATGATCATTACAACTGCATTCGTATCTATGCCTTCATTTATCATGGGATCTCTTTTACTGATTGCTTTTGCAATAAATCTTAAGTGGTTCCCGGCGAACGGAGCATCCAAGAACGGACTTGTACTTCCCGTTCTTACGCTTTCCCTTTACCCAATGGCCTACATCACAAGGCTTACAAGATCTTCAATGCTTGAAGTCCTGGGGCAGGATTATATCAGAACCGCCAAGGCAAAAGGTGTGTCCGGTATGAAGATCATCTTTGGACACGCACTTAAGAATTCACTGATTCCGGTTATTACATATTTCGGACCGATGCTTGCAGGTATCGTTACAGGTTCCCTCGTCGTTGAGCAGATCTTTGCTGTTCCCGGAATAGGTAGGGCCTTCGTAAACAGTATCACAGGCCGTGACTATCCGCTTATCATGGGTACAACCATCGTGCTTGCAACACTAATCGTTATCATGAACCTTGTGGGTGACATCATGTACAAGGTTGTTGATCCGAGAATCACACTTGAGTAAGGAGAGTTAATATAATGGATATCAGTAAGTTAAGTGCACAGGTCAATATGGATGATTTCATTCCTGCGACCGACGAAGAAAAAGAATATATGGTGCAGATGCGTCCCTCATCTACATTCTTTAAGGACTCTGTAAAGAGACTTCTTAAGAATAAGGTAGCGACGGTTTGCTTCTTTATTATTGTAATAATAGCTCTTGCAGCTATCTTTATCCCAATGTTCTGGCCCTATTCCTATGACAGCATGCTTGGTATGACACCAGGTAAGCCTGTAGATAACAGCTTCAAGGATCTTAGACCTTTCGAGTATGGTAAGTCAGAACTTAAGAGAATAGAAGCCGGTGAGTCTGTTGTACCTCACATCTTCGGTACAGACTCTCAGGGACGTGACTACTTCATCCGTGTTGTATACGGAACACGTATTTCACTGGCAGTTGGTTTCTTTGCCAGCCTTATCGTACTTATTATCGGTATGACCATCGGCTCTGTTGCCGGTTATGCCGGAGGAGCCGTGGACCTAGTCATAATGCGAATAGTCGATATAATCTATTCGCTGCCCGACATGCTGATGGTTATCCTATTATCTTCAGTACTTAAGGTAGTAATGGAAGGAGCCTTGGACGGAACGGTCCTGGCTAAGATCGGTTCGAACATTATAAGTTTGTTCATAGTCTTTGGTGTACTGTACTGGGTATCAATGGCGAGACTTATAAGAGGACAGATCTTATCACTGCGTGAGCAGGAATATGTACTTGCTGCCGAGGCTGCAGGTGCTAAGGGTAAATGGATCATCTTAAAGCACCTCATCCCTAACTGCTTCTCAGTAATCATTATTTCAACTGCACTTCAGATCCCAAGCGCTATCTTCACCGAGAGTTACCTTTCATTCCTCGGACTTGGTGTTAATGCGCCTATGCCATCACTTGGCTCACTTGCTTCTGATGCGCTGAACGGAATTTCATCTTATCCATACAGACTGATAATTCCCGCAATTGTTATTTCGCTGATAGTTCTTTCACTGAACCTCTTTGGTGACGGACTTCGCGACGCATTTGATCCTAAGCTGGATACTTAATTTGGAGGCAAGAATAATGAGATTATTAGAAGTAAGAGATCTGCATACCTCATTCTTTACTGATGCAGGTGAGGTAAAGGCAGTTAATGGTATATCTTTTAACCTGGACAGAGGTAAGGTCCTGGGAATCGTAGGAGAGTCCGGAAGTGGTAAGTCAGTTACTGCATATTCAATCATGCAGATTCTGGCTGGAACCGGTAAGATCGTATCCGGATCGATCAAGCTCGACGGACAGGAGCTTGTTGGCGCCGGTGAGAAGGTCATGAAGACAGTTCGTGGAAATAAGGTTTCAATCATTTTCCAGGATCCCATGACATCACTTAATCCTACTTATACAATTGGTCATCAGCTAATGGAGGCTATTCTGCTCCATACAGACAGAAATAAAGAACAGGCTCGTGAAAGAGCTATTGAGATGCTAAGGCTCGTTAATGTAAATGAGCCTGAAAAGAGAATGAATCAGTACCCACATGAGTTCTCAGGCGGTATGAGACAGCGTGTTATGATCGCTATGGCTCTTGCCTGCGAACCTGATATCCTTATTGCGGATGAGCCTACAACAGCTCTTGATGTTACCATCCAGGCACAGATCCTTGATCTTATGAAGTCACTTCAGGAAGAGCTTGGAATGGCTATCATCATGATCACTCACGACCTTGGTGTTGTAGCTCAGATGTGTGACGAGGTTATCGTTATGTACGCAGGTTCAATCTGCGAGCAGGGAACAGCTGATGAGATTTTCTACAATCCTTGTCATGAGTATACAAAGGGACTTCTTCGTTCTATCCCTACAGAGGGCAATGACGGTGAGAAGCTTGAGCCTATCACAGGAACTCCTATCGACCTTCTGAATATGCCTAAGGGATGTCCTTTTGCACCAAGATGCGATAATGCCATGAAGATCTGCCTTCGCGAGAGAGCAGAGCGTATGCAGATTAATGACGATCATGCGGCAGGCTGCTGGATGAATGTTAAAAAGCAGATGGAAGGCGGTGAAAAAGCATGAGCGAGAATAAGAACCTTGTTGAAATAAAGCACCTTAAGGAATACTTCAATGTAAACGTAGGATTCTTTAAGAGTAAGCCCCTTAAGGCAGTTGACGATGTGTCTTTTACCATCAAAAAAGGTGAGACACTTGGACTTGTTGGTGAGTCAGGCTGTGGTAAGACCACAGTAGGACGTACCATCTTAAACCTCTATAAGCCCACTGACGGAGAGATCTGGTACGATGGCAAACTTATAAAGACAAAAGAAGACATTCATGAGTTCAGAAAGAAAGCCACCATGGTTTTCCAGGATCCATATTCATCATTGAACCCAAGAATGACAGTATCCGATATTATCGGTGAGCCTTTGGATGTACATAATCTCTGCAGCTCCAAAGAGGAGAGAAGAGAGAGAATCCTTGAGCTCATGAATTACGTAGGACTTAACTCAGAGCATGCATCAAGATATGCTCACGAGTTCTCCGGCGGACAGAGACAGCGTATCGGTATCGCAAGAGCACTTGCAGTTAACCCTGAATTCATCGTCTGTGACGAGCCTGTATCTGCTCTGGACGTTTCAATCCAGGCTCAGGTTATCAATATGTTTGACGAACTCCAGGACAAGCTTGGGCTTACATATCTGTTCATCGCCCATGACCTTCTGGTTGTAAGACATATCAGTGACAGAATTGCTGTTATGTACCTTGGTAAGATGGTTGAGCTTGCTGATGCAAATGAGATCTATGACAATCCTATGCATCCTTACAGCAAGTCACTTATATCATCTGTACCTATTCCGGATCCTAAGATCGCAAGAGCTAACAAGCGTATTGTCCTTTCAGGTGATATACCAAGTCCTCTTAATGCTCCTTCCGGATGTCCTTTCAGAACCAGATGTCCTTATGCTGATGAGGCTTGTGCTGCTTCAATGCCTGAGTTTAAAGAGGTTAGCAGTGGACACTTTGTTGCATGTCATCATATTGAAGACGTATCAAAGATCCAGAACAAGATTGTGCTAAATTAAATTTTATTTTAAGAAGTGCACAATATATGGTAAAATGGTAAAGAATATGGTGAATGCCGTATTTTTTATAAAAACTCATTCATAATAAGGAGGAAAATTATGAAAAAGAAGTTAGTTTCTTTAGTACTTGCATCTTGCATGGTACTGAGCCTTGCTGCTTGCGGCAACAGCGCTACTCCTGCTGAGACACCTGCTTCAACAGATACTCAGGAGACAGCTGCACCTGCTGATACAGCAGCTGACACTCAGGCAGAAGCTCCTGCAGCTGAGCCTGTTGGAGAGCAGAAGATCAATGTATGTCTTGCTTCAGAGCCTGCATCACTTGATCCTGCACTTAACTCTGCAGTAGACGGTGCTACACTTATCAACCACCTCTTCTCAGGTCTTGCTAAATGGGGCCTTGATGCAAGCGGAAATCTTGAGCTTCAGCCTGACTGTGCTGAGGAGCTCGTTGAAGGTGTAACAAACGACGACGGAACAGTAACTTACACTTACACACTTAGAGATGGCCTTACATGGTCAGATGGACAGCCTGTAACAGCAGGTGACTTCGTATTTGCCTGGAACAGAGCAATCGCTCCTGAGACAGCAGCTGACTATGGCTACATGTTCGAGGTAGTAGACGGATATGCTGATGGCAAGCTCAATGTAAACGCAATTGATGACAAGACTCTTGAAGTTACTCTTGCAAACACAGTTGCTTACTGGGATGAGCTTCTTGCATTCCCTACATACATGCCTGTTCGTGAAGATGTAGTTGCTAACGAAGCATGGGCTACAGATCCTTCAACTTATGTATGTAACGGTGCATACACAATGACAAGCTGGGATCACAACTCACTTATCACAATCACAAAGAACGATAACTTCTATGATGCTGATAAGATCACAATGGAAGAGATCAACTTCTACCTTTCAGATGATGCTAACAACCAGCTCGCTAACTTCGAGAATGGTGACTGGCAGATGATCGATGACGTTCCTACAAACGAGATCGCTACTCTTAAGGAGACATATCCTGATGAGTTCGTAACAGCAGGTCAGCTTGGAACATACTATGTATGCTGGAACATCAACGAGAACATCCTTCCTGCTTCAAACACACTTACAGGTGCTGACAAGGCAGCTGCTGAGAACGAAGTTCGTAACGCACTTGCACTTCTCATCGACAGAAACTACATCGTAAACGACGTAGCACAGGGTGGACAGGTTCCTGCTTCTTCATTCGTAGCTATGGGTCTTACAGATGCTGACGGATCACAGTTCTATGAGAATGCCGGCGGAAACAGCTTCAACGGATACTATGATGTATCTGAGGATGCTTACGAAGCTAACTGGGGTGCTGCACTTGAGACTCTCAAGAAGTACTACACATTTGATGAGGCTACACAGCAGTTCACAGACTTCCCTACACTTACATACCTCTACAACACATCAGAGGGACACAAGGCAATTGCTGAAGCTATCCAGGCTACATTCGCTGGTATCGGCATCACAATGAACCTTGAGAACCAGGAGTGGGCTACATTCCTTGATACACGTAAGGCTGGTAACTACTCAATCGCACGTAACGGTTGGCTTGGTGACTACAACGATCCTATTTCATTCCTTGATATGTGGACAACACAGTCAGGTAACAACGATGTTCAGTTCGGTAAGGGCGACAACGCTAAGGTTCAGGCTTACTCACTTGACATCACAGATCTTGGTTACGATACAAAGGTTGAGAACGGCACATGGTCAGAGACATACGATGTACTTATCAGCGACATCAAGACCTGCACAGATGTTAAGACTCGTTATGAGCTTATGCACAGAGCAGAGGATCTTCTTATGTCAACAGGCTGCATCTGCCCTATCTACTACTACACAGATCTTTACATGATCAGCAACAACGTACAGGGATTCTTCTCAAGTCCTCTTGGATACAAGTACTTCATGTACTGCACAATCACAGGCTGATTGCGAGAGCAGAACTACCTTGTGAAAACAAGCTGTGAAATAAAAGAGAGCCGATACCATTTGGTATCGGCTCTTTATTAGTTTGTTTATTTAAAGGTTTCCGGTCTTAGAAAGCCTTTCTTACAGTCATGTGTACCTTGCCACCACGGATGGCGATCTTAACATCATCTGCAAGCTTTTTAAGAACAGATGCTTCATACTGATCATACTCAGGATCATCTACGAAGTGACCAACTACGTCTGATGCGATGTCATCGGGAAGCTCGTAGTAAACTTTATCTGAATCAGCTGTCATAGCCTGCTCAAAAGCATCTCTGAGCATTCCGAGGAAACTTCCTGCAGCTTCGTTCTTTCTTGAGCTGGATGCGGAGATGAGAGTAGCTCTCTTATCCTTATCCATAACGGTCTCAGTTGTAAGATTGAGATCATAGGTCTTATCTTCCTGATCAACCCAGAAGGAAGCTTTAACTTCACCTGTTACGATCCTTACCATGCTGAGCATTTCTTCTGTAAAGAGCTGAAGATGAAGTGAATCTGTAGCATTAAGGCCATTGAACTCAGCAAGCTTCTTAGTTGCTTCAACTGCCTCTTTAAATCCGGTACCCTTGTTATCAATAGCGATTACGTCTGATTTCATAGTCTCTGCTCCTTTCAACCCTCGATGTCAAATATGTTGCTGAATCCGGTTACGGTAAAGACTTCCTTAACGATATCGTTAGGGTTGACAATCTTAATTGTACCCTTGTTGTAAAGAGCCTTCTTAGCAGAGAGAAGAGTTCTAAGTCCTGCAGAAGAGATGTACTCAAGAGCGGACATATCAATTGTAAGTGCCTTAACCTGATCAAGAGACTCATTCAGTACCTTTTCAAGCTCAGGTGCTGTTCCTGTATCAAGTCTTCCATCCAACGCGATGTTAAGCTGATCTCCATTAACAGTTTTTGTGATATTCATAGCATTCCTCCTAAATTGTGTGTAGGTGAAACAATAATATGATTTATTGTTCTTATTTTATCATAATTGTGCATATCTTGTGCACTATTATTACTGAGATTAATCATTAAAACATCATAAAATTCTCAAGAAATATGGGATGTTTCATCAAGCTCTTTTCTAAGGAACCCGACATAGCTGCCAAGTCCGGCAAAAATTGCAAGCAGGATAGTGTGGATTTCGATAAGTGACTGTCCCAGAGCTACATGATTTATAACGCTAAGGATCATAGCAAACAGTAGCCATGTGACAACAGTATTGATCATAGATTTGATGATAATAAGTTTTGTGCTTTCTTTCATAATTTTCTCTCCTTTACATTTCCCTGATGGGAAGCGCTCTCTCTTTGTTATATTAAAAGAATAGCATTTGCTTTATCACAGTAATGTCACACACTAAATATTTCTTTACTTTTCAGCAGATGGTAATATAATTAAAAACTGTGTATTTATTTAGATGATGTTAGTATTAGCGGAGGATGTTAGTAACATGCAATCAAAAGACAAATTAAAGCCAATGCTGTTTTCAAACCTGAAGCACTATAGTGTAAAGCAGTTTGGCAGTGATGTTGTATCCGGAATCATAGTTGCCATAATTGCACTTCCTTTGTCAATCGCCCTTGCTCTTGCATCGGGTGTTGGCCCTGAGGAAGGTCTTTATACAGCTATCGTAGCGGGCTTTATTATTTCATTTTTAGGTGGCTCAAGAGTTCAGATAGCAGGACCCACAGCTGCTTTTGCAACAATCGTTGCCGGAATCGTGGCAACCAAGGGAATGGAAGGACTGGCACTTGCTACTATATTTGCCGGTATTCTCCTTATTCTTATGGGAGTATTCAGACTCGGATCCCTTATCAAGTTCATTCCTTATACTATAACAACAGGATTTACAGCAGGTATCGCTGTGACCATCCTTGTGGGACAGATCAAGGACTTCCTGGGATTAACATATCCGGCAGGAACCAAGACCGTCGAGACCATGGAGAAAGTGAAGGCCATAGGCGCAAACATCGGAACCATCAACGTATGGGCTCTTGTAGTTGGTGTTGTCTGCCTTCTTATTCAGATCGTATGGCCCAAGGTAAGCAAAAAGATTCCCGGATCACTCGTAGCGGTTATCGTCGGAATCCTCATGGTGAAACTTCTTAATCTTAACGTTAACACCATAGGAGACCTTTATGAGATAAAAGGAACCCTTCCACAGCTTCATGTTCCTGCCTTTGATTTTGAGACAATCAGATCGGTAGCAGGAGATGGTTTTACCATTGCAATCCTTGCAGCTATCGAATCACTGTTATCCTGTGTGGTTGCAGACTCCATGATCAACTCTCACCACAGATCAAACATGGAGCTTATCGCTCAAGGCGCAGGTAATATCGGTTCAGCACTCTTTGGTGGTATCCCTGCAACAGGTGCTATTGCCAGAACTGCTGCAAACATCAAAAATGGTGGAAGAACACCTATAGCCGGAATGGTACATTCTTTATGCCTGGTTCTTGTTCTTGTAGTACTGATGCCATTTGCAAAGCTTATTCCTATGCCTACCATAGCTGCAATCCTGTTTATGGTTGCATATAACATGTGCCAGTGGAGAACTTTCGTACATCTTTGTAAGACAGCTCCAAAGAGCGATGTATTTGTTCTTGTTATCACATTTGTACTGACTATCGTATTTGACCTTGTAGTAGCTATTGAGATCGGTATGGTTCTTGCATGCCTCCTGTTCATGAAGAGAATGAGCGACGAGTCAGGTATCACAGGATGGAAGTATTATGACCCCGATGAAGATCCTGATGGACCTGAGCTTAAAGATATTCCTAAGCATGTAAGAGTATATGAAATCAGCGGGCCTATGTTCTTTGGTGATGCTGATATGATCGCAGAGATTGGTTTTAAGGACTTTACAAGAGCACTTGTAATCCGTATGCGTGGAGTTCCGGCAATCGATGCAACAGCAATGCACTCATTCGAGCAGCTCTATGAAAGATGCAAAGAGAACGGTGTTCAGCTTGTCTTTTCCCATGTAAATGAGCAGCCTATGGCTACTATGGAGAAGGACGGATTTGTTGATCTTGTAGGCAGAGAGAACTTTCAGCCTCACATTGACGATGCCTTAAAGCGCGCAGCTGAAATTTGAATAAAAATCAGTTCATAAATAAAGGTGCAATCATCCTAAAAATATGGATGGTTGCACTTTTTTGTTGGCCTGATCCAAATATAATATAATGGTAAAAAAACTATAAAAATACGTTTTTTAGAAGAAAAATATATTAAACTATATGTATATAATTGGCGATGAAAGGACCATCTTTTGGATAAAAGCTACTTTATTGACAATTTGGACAGAGCCATTAAAGAGGAATGGATAAAGGCTTATCATCAGCCTCTTGTTCGTGCTGCAAGTGGTAAGGTTTCCGATGAGGAAGCCTATTCGAGGTGGACAGACCCCCAAATGGGAACCTTTACAGCTTCAGAATTTGTTCCTGCACTTGATGAGGCAAAGCTGACCTACAAACTTGACCTTTATATGGTTGAGAGAGTCCTTAAGAAAATGAAGGAGCAGTCCGAACAGGGCTACTATGTTGTGTCTGAATCCATAAATCTTGCTGCCTCAGACTTTGAGTGCTGTGACATGGTTTCGGAGATCACAGCCTTAATAGATTCCTATGGCTTTACAAGGGACAAGATTTCTATTGAAATTTCGGAGAGGACAATGTCTTTGGACATTGATCGCATGAAAAAGGTGGTGGATCGCTTCAGAGCCGGAGGAGTAAAGGTATGGATGGATGACTACGGAAGCGGATATGCTTCAATGCTTATTCTTCTTAAGGTGCACTTTGATCTTCTGAAGATAGACAAGATATTTATAGAGGAAATAGATAAGTCTGATGCCGGAAAGATCATTGTTACCGAGCTGGTAAAGACAGCATTGGCACTCGGTATGGACACTGTGGCTGAGGGCGTTGAAACAAAGACTCAAGTTGACTTTCTGAAAGAAATAGGCTGCGTCAAATTGCAGGGGAATTACTATACCAGGCCTATTTCTTTTGCAGATATTGTTGACAGAAATATCAGGGGAATACAGATTGGGTTTGAGAATCCTGCAGAGGCGGGATATTTTGAAACCCTTGGCAGAATTAATCTATACGATCTTGCAGCTTCGAAAACCGATGAAAAGGATTTAAATAAATACTTTGATACCATCCCTATGGTTATTTTTGCACTTGATGATAAGAAGGCAACCTTCGTCAGATGTAACAGAAGCTACAGACGTTTTGCCCTGGATTATTTTCCTGACGGCAAAAACAGGAAGGAGATCTTTTACGATACTGTAAGTAAAGGCCCGGGAAATTACTCTTATAATGCTATAAGACAGTGTGCTAAAAACGGAGAGAGGGTAATAATAGACGACATTACAGCCAGTGGTCATACCATACAGATGTTCATCAGAAGGGTGGCGGTAAATCCTGTTACAGGTGTTGCAGCTGTAGCGGTGGCCATATTATCGGCTTCTGATATAGCAAGTAATGAGGGGCTTACCTATAACTATGTGGCAAGGGCTCTTTCTGAGGACTATATCAAGCTGTATTTTGTAGATCTGGATACAGAGACTTTTGCAGAATATACTCCTGACGGAGATAGCAGGGATATAACCTTTGAAAGGCTTGGAAATGACTATTTTGACCTTGAGAAGAATACTATAGATTTTGAGATATATCCTGAGGATGTTGAGAACTTCAAAGCTGAGTTTACCAAGGATAACTTCATAAAGCAGATCAGGGAGAATGGTCTCTTTTCAATGGTTACTCGAATGATGCTGGGCGGTGCTCCAACATATGTAAGCATCAAGGGAGTAAAGACAAAGGACGCAGCCAATCATGTTATTATCGGAATCAACAATGTCGACAATCAGATAAAAAGCAGGGAGATTGTTGAAAGAGCTAAGGAAGAGAGCATTGTTTATTCCAGAATAGGTGCGCTGACCGGAAACTTTATTTTTATCTTCACGATTGATCCAAGAACTCAGGAATACTACATGTATAATCCGGGTGGAAATTCTACGGATTTGAATATAGAAAGTGAAGGAAAAGATTTCTTTGTAGATGTCATAAAGAATGCCGACAAGGGTATCTATCATGAAGATCTGGATGCATTCCTGACTGCTTTTACCAAAGTAAATGTCTATGAACAGATATTAAAGACAGGCATGTTTGAAAATGAACACAGAGCGATCATTAATGGAGAGCCCAAATATGTTCAGTTAAGGGCTACTTTGACCATGGAGGACGGCGAAGAAAAGCTTATAGTCGGTATCTTTGATATTGATGAAAAGATAAGACGCGAGCAGGAATATGCCATAAGCCTTAATGCAGCAGAGGTAAAGGCAAACCTTGATGAGCTTACCGGCGTCAAGAATAAGCATGCCTATGTTGAGATGGAAAAGATATTAAATACAAGAATAGAGGAGAAATACACACCTTCTTTTGCAATCTGTGTCTTTGACTTAAATGGCCTTAAAGAGATAAATGATACTTACGGCCATCAGGAGGGAGATAGGTTCATTAAGCATGGATGCGATACCATCTGTCGTATTTTTAAGCACAGTCCGGCCTACAGGGTTGGCGGCGATGAATTTGTGGTTATAGCGCAAGGATATGATTATCTCAATATTGATGCTCTGATGCTTAAAATGAGAAAGCACAACATGAGGAACAAACAAAAGGGCGATGTCGTAATAGCTGCCGGAATGAGCAGGTTTAAGGGGAATGAAACTGTAGCAGATGTATTTAAACGTGCTGATGAGGAAATGTACAGGAACAAGAAAGAACTTAAGAAATAAGTTTGGAAAGGGAGATGATCCGTACGGATACAACGCCAAATGGCAACAATAAAATGAAGTTTGACCAATATCTGTATCCCATTCATATATGGGCACTTTCCTTTGGATGTGCTGTGGGATGGGGTGCTTTTGTCATGCCCGGAACAACGTTCCTTCCAAAGGCAGGTCCTGTCGGAACTGTTGTAGGCCTTATAATCGGCGCCGTTGTCATGTTCATAATCGGTGCCAATTACCACTATCTGATGAACAAGTTCCCGGATGGCGGAGGAACTCTCACCTATACGCTTAGAACCTTTGGTCATGACCATGGCTTTATGAGTGCGTGGTTTCTGGTTCTTGTGTATATCGCAATCCTTTGGGCCAATGCATCTGCCCTTGGCCTTATCAGTAAATTTCTCTTAGGAAGTACTTTTCAGTTCGGGTTCCACTATGTGATCCTTGGATATGACGTATATCTTGGAGAAGTGCTCCTATCAGTGGCAGCGGTCCTTATTTGCGGAATATGCTGCATCAGGGGAAAAAGAATTGCCTTTACTTTGCAGGTGATCTTTGCGCTTATTCTCATCTTTGGAATTATCATTTGTGCAGCATTTGTTGCAGGTGTGGACGGCAATATCCTTATTCCTGCAAAGCCTTATTTTGTAAGTAATCAGGGCAGCAAAGCTATCCAGATATTTACAATTGCGGCTCTTTCACCCTGGGCTTTTGTAGGTTTTGAATCTATCTCAAACTCAGCTGCGGGCTTCAAGTTCCCTGCAAAAAGAAGTCTTCGCATCATGGCGATAGCTCTTTTTACGGCAGTATTATCTTATCTGCTATTGGCTCAGATAGCTGTGGCGCATGTTGATGAAGGGTACACTACCTGGCTTGATTATATAAGGGATATTGGTAATTTATCCGGTATAGAGGGACTTCCTACCTTTCATGTTGTATCTGATACTATGGGAAGCAGTGGCGTATTTATACTGGGGCTTGCTGCTTTTGCAGGAATAGTAACAGGCCTTATCGGCAACTTCATTGCAGCCAGCAGACTGATGTTTTACATGGCTGATGAGGGAATGCTTCCACCGTGGTTTGCAAAGCTCAATGAGGAAAAGAATCCTAAGAATGCCCTTGTTTTTATCATGTGCATATCTCTTTTCATCCCGCTTCTTGGCAGGACTGCCATTGGATGGATCGTTGATGTAACAACAATAGGAGCCACGATTGCATACGCCTATACTTCAGCCGCGGCTCTTGCCAATGCCAAAAAAGAGGACAATAAGAAAATTGAGATAACAGGTATAGTCGGCATTGTCATGAGTGGTTTGTTCTTCCTGTTCTTTATGATGTCCTCAGCAGAAGCTATGTCAACAGAGTCCTATCTGATACTGGCGACATGGAGTATTCTGGGGTTCTTGTGGTTCAGGTTCGTATTTGAAAAGGATACAGAAAGAAGATACGGCAAATCAACGGTTGTCTGGGTAACCCTCCTATTTCTGATTTTCTTCACATCTCTCATGTGGGTTAAAAGAGCTACCGACGACATGACAAAAGATGTTGTCGGCAACATCAAGGATTACTATGAGAGCCAGAGCGGCGGCAAGGATATTGATACCATTGAAAAAACAGAAGCCTCTATACAGGAACAGCTGGTAAATGTAGATCATGTCCTTACCAGAAACAGCCTGATCCAGATGAGCCTTATCATAATTGCTCTTGTCATCATGTTCAGCATTTACAGGATCATGTCAAGGAGAGAGAAGGCGGCTTCCGTTGAGTCCATCAAGGCCAATGAGAGGAGCCGGGCCAAGACAGTATTCTTGTCCAATATGTCCCACGACATAAGGACACCTATGAATGCCATTATCGGATATATCAATCTGGCTGAGGATGAAGCTGTTACCCACGAAGAACTAAAGGATTACCTGCATAAGATAAAGGGATCCAGCCATCATCTGCTTGCACTTATAAATGACGTCCTTGAGATGAGCAGAATTGAGAGCGGAAGAATGGACCTCGAGCCTGTTCCCGTAAACTTAAGAAGGACCTTTGAGGATATCCGAAATCTTTTTGAACTGCAGATGCACGAGAAGGATATTGAGTTTAAAGTGGAATGCATAGATCTTAAGGATCCTCATGTTTACTGCGATATAAACAGACTTAACAGGGTACTGCTCAACCTTATCAGTAATGCCTACAAATTTACCCCTGAGGGCGGAAGTATATCCGTTACTCTAAAGCAGACTACAGCAGTTGTGAATGGCTGTGCAGACTATGTGATAAGCGTTAAAGACAACGGAATCGGTATGTCTGAAGAGTTTACAAAGAAGGTATTTGAAGCCTTTGAGAGAGAAAAAGATATAACTGTAAGTGGCATTCAGGGAACCGGCCTTGGAATGAGCATTGTAAAGAATATAGTTGATCTCATGGGCGGAACCATTACGGTTAATTCCAAGAAAAACAAGGGCTCTGAGTTTATTGTAAAGTTATCGCTGGATAGACAGAGCCAGGAAGATATACAGAAAGAAACAGAGGCAATTGAAGCAAAGAATAGGGCAGGAGTTGCAGACTTCAGTTCCATGAGACTTCTTCTTACAGATGACATGCCCATAAACAGGCAGATTGCAATCAAGCTTTTGGAAAAGCACGGCTTTACAGTAGAGACTGCAGAGAACGGAAAAGAAGCTGTGGACAAAGTAAAGGCAGCTGAGCCGGGGTACTACAACGCAGTTCTTATGGATATTCAGATGCCTGTAATGGGTGGCTATGAAGCAACGAAGGCCATAAGAGAACTCGATGATGAAGCAAGAAGAAAGATACCTGTGATCGCCATGACAGCCAATGCCTTTGCGGAAGACGTTAAAAAAGCCAAAGATGCGGGTATGAATGCTCATATAGCAAAGCCTATAGATGTAAAGAACATGATAGAAGTCCTCACAGATGTCCTTACATAAGGAACAGTTTTCTCTTTCTTGACAGGTGTGGTATTATAGCAAAGTAAGTTAAATAAAGCGGATGGTGTCTGCAGGCCGTTTGGCCGTGCGGGTGAAAAGGGAAGCAGGTGTAAGTCCTGCGCGATCTCGTCACCGTGTTTCGAGAGCTCTTTATATATGCCACTGGAGAAATCCGGGAAGGTTTAAAGAGCAAAGCCGTAAGGCTACTCGATAAGTCGGGAGACCTGCCAGTCGCTGTACATGGGAGAAATCCTAAGTCACGAGGAATTGACGGTACGAAGAAATAAAGGCAGGAGCATGGATCTTGCTTTGTTTTGCTGTGCAACAGATAGCCAATCCCTTGTGAAAACAAGGGATTTTTTAATGCCCATGAATAAAAAAACAGGAGGCTATTATGAAAAAGAAATTTCTAGGAATGTTCATGGTGGCAGCTTTGTCAGTCAGTATGCTGGCAGGTTGTACAGGAGCGGAGCAGAGCGCGCAGGAGGCTCCGGCAGAGGAAACGTCGCAGGAGGCAGCTGAAGAAGTAACTGAAGCAGCACCTGAAGAAACAACAGCTGAGGCAGCCTTAGAGGATGGTGTTTACAGCGCAAAGTTTACAACAGACGGAAGCATGTTCCATGTAAATGAAGCTTATGGAGACAGAGGTACTCTTACAGTTAAGGATGGCCAGATGACAATCCACATTACACTTCCATCCAAGAACATTGTAAACCTCTTCCCCGGAACTGCTGAGGATGCTCAGAAGGATGGAGCAGTACTCCTTGAGCCCACTACAGATACAGTTACTTATGAGGACGGTACAACTGAAGAAGTAAATGGATTTGATGTTCCTGTACCATACCTTGATCAGGAATTTGATCTTGCACTTATCGGAACCAAAGAGAAGTGGTATGACCACAAGGTAGTTGTATCAGATGTTCAGGAAGATGCCGGGGAGGATGATCAGGCTATGGCAGATAAGGTGGCTGAGCTTATTGACGCAATCTATGTGCAGACTTATACGGATAACACCTATGCTGAGTGTGAAGCTGCCAAGAAGGCATGGGACGAACTTACAGATGAGCAGAAGGAACTGGTAGAAGGAGAGTTTGCAGATCCTGATTACTTTGGTAATGACACAGGAGATGCTTCTATTGATGATCCTTTAAACGCAGATGAGATCGGAGAGAAAGAGCTCCTTGTTGTAAGCTTTGGTACAAGCTTTAATGACAGTAGAGCAGAGGATATCGGCGGAATCGAGAAGGCACTTGCAGAGGCATATCCTGATTACAGCGTAAGAAGAGCTTTCACTGCACAGATCATCATCAACCACGTATACGCAAGGGATGGTGAGAAAATCGACAACGTTGAGCAGGCACTTGAGCGCGCAGTTTCGAACGGTGTAAAAGAGCTTGTTATTCAGCCTACACACCTTATGCACGGCGCAGAGTATGACGAGCTTATGGATACTCTTTCAAAGTACGAAGATAAGTTTGAAAAGGTGGTTGTTTCAGAGCCTCTTCTTGGAGAAGTAGGAAAGGATGCTACAGTTATCAACTCTGATAAAGAGACAGTTGCCAAGGCTGTAACTGCAGCAGCAGTTAAGGATGCAGGCTTTGCAGACATTGATGTGGCAGAAAAAGACGGTGTTGCATTTGTATTCATGGGACACGGAACATCTCACACAGCTAAGATCACATACTCTCAGATGCAGACTCAGATGGATGAGCTTGGCTACAAGAACGTATTCATCGGAACCGTTGAAGGCGAGCCTGAAGAGACAGAACTTTCAGAGGTTATAAATAAGGTTAAGGAAGCCGGATACAAGAAGGTTGTACTCAGACCTCTCATGGTTGTTGCAGGCGATCATGCCAACAACGATATGGCCGGAGATGACGATGATTCCTGGAAGAGCAGCTTTGAAGCCGATGGCTCTTTTGACGAAGTAACATGTCAGATCTCAGGCCTTGGAAGAATTGATGAAGTTCAGAATATCTATGTGGAGCATGTAAAGAGTGCGCTTAAATAAGACATTACATATTAAGGATTACATGCTGATCCTTGTAATGCTCCTGTTATTGTACGGATGCGGCAGAATTCCCGATGGGGATTATGCCGCTTCCGTTTCACTGACAGGTGGCAGCGGAAAGGCATACATACAGAGCCCCTGCAGCATAAGTGTAGAGGGAGGAAAGGCTGTTGCAGATATCATCTGGAGCAGTTCAAACTATGATTATATGATAGTGGGTGGAAAGACCTATTATCCCATAAGTACGGATGACGGATCCAAGTTCCGGATTCCTGTCACTTTGAATAAAGAGATGAAGGTACAGGCAGATACTACCGCAATGGGAACGCCTCATCTTATTGATTACACTCTTGTATTTAGTTTTGGAGATGAAGAAAATGCCCCGGAAGAAGAGGGAGAGATATCAGGAGCAACATCTGACATGTCACCTGTTGATATTTCGGGCTTTACATATATTTCTACAGACGATAGCTCTTTTGCAAAAGAGTTTAAGATACACAGATATGACAAAGACCTTTTGGTGATAGCGGTAAGTGATGGAAGAAATTACGTGGTAGTGCCGGATGGACTTGATGCACCGGATATCGAAGCTCCGGATACCTTTGTCATCAAAAAGCCGCTTACAAGCATATATCTTGCCGCGTCAGCTGTTATGTGCCAGTTTGACTCGATAGGAGCCATGGATAAGGTTACGCTATCAGGGACAAAACAGGAGGATTGGTATATTGATGCGGCAAAAGATGCCATGGAGGCAGGAACTCTTGTTTATGGCGGAAAGTACAGCGCCCCTGACTATGAGATGATGATGGAAAAGGGTACTGACCTTGCCATCGAAAATACCATGATACTGCACACTCCAAAGGTTTTGGAAAAACTTGAAAAGCTGGGAATAACAGCTTTCATAGACAGATCAAGTTACGAGGAGGATCCTCTTGGAAGGCTTGAATGGATCAAGGTTTACGGAGTTTTATGTGACAAAGAAGAGGCTGCTAAGGATGCCTTTTTAGAGCAGACAAAGCTTGTGGAAGATATCGACCTTTCCGGTATAGAAGGAAAAAGTGTTGCTGTGTTTGCAGTAAATTCCGGTCACCAGATCGTCACCAAAAAGAAAAATGATTACTTTGTTAAAATGATAGAAACGGCTGGCGGAACCTATGCTTCTCCGGATACAGGCAGCGATGAAAAGTCTGCGTCATCGGTTACTGTCAGCATTGAGGCATTCTATGACTACGCAAAGGATGCGGATATACTGATTTATAACGGAACAATACAGGATGCGCCGGCGGACCTTAAGACCCTTGCGGATATGGACGTGACCTTTAAGGACTTTAAGGCAGTTCAAAGCGGCGATGTATGGGCCTGTGACAAATCGCTGTATCAGTTTACCAATAAAGCAGGAACGATTATTTCTGACCTCTATGAGGTTATTGCAGAGGGAAAAGAGACAACGGAGTTTTTCTACAAACTGAAGTGAGGACATACTTGGCTAAAAATCTGATGATACAGGGCACCATGAGTGGAGCCGGAAAGAGCATATTGACGGCCGGAATCCTTCGCCTTTTAAGGCAGGAGGGTTTTAGAGTCGCGCCTTTTAAGTCCCAGAACATGGCCCTTAATTCCTATGTCACTCCGGGCGGAAGAGAGATCGGAAGGGCTCAGGCTCTGCAAGCTTTAGCTGCCGGAAGAGAAGTGTCCTCCGACATGAATCCCATACTGTTAAAGCCTACAGGGGAGAGGGCTTCACAGGTTATCGTGAACGGACTTCCAATAGGAGACATGGATGCCAGGGAATATTTTAAGAATAAGAGAAAATATGTGCCTGATATTATGGCAGCCTATGAAAGACTGTCACAGGATACGGATATCATTGTCATAGAAGGCGCCGGAAGCCCTGTGGAGATCAATCTCAGAAGCGAAGATATTGTGAACATGGGACTTGCAGAGCTTGTGGATGCGCCTGTTCTGCTGGTGGGCAATATAGATCCCGGCGGCGTTTTTGCACAGCTCCTTGGCACGGTAAGTCTTATGCCGAAAGAGGAAAGAGACAGGATAAAGGGACTTATCATCAACAAGTTCAGAGGAGATGTTTCGCTCCTTACGCCGGGGCTTACGATGTTTAAGGAGTACTGCGACATTCCTTTTGCCGGAGTTGTTCCTTACATGGAGCTTTCTCTTGATGAGGAGGACTCTCTTTCTGATATACTAAAGGAAAGGGATGGGTTTAAAAGCGAAAGTAAGGTAAAGATCGCTGTCATAAGACTTCCCTTTATCAGTAATTACACAGACTATTCAGTATTTGAAAATATCGAAGACGTGGAATTTATCTATACCCAGGAGGCTAAGGCCGTTGCCGAAGCCGATCTTGTTATTATACCCGGAACAAAGAATACATTATCCGACCTTAAGTGGCTTAAGGAAAAAGGGCTGGATAGAGCTATAAGGTCAGCTGCTTTGAAAGGAGCCTTGGTGGTTGGAATCTGTGGTGGTTTCCAGATCCTTGGAAGGAGTATTGAAGGTGAAGGCGCAGATCAGTGTAAAGAGACGGGACTTTGTCTTTTGCCTGCGGATACGACCTTTGCTGATGAGAAAGACCTAAAGCAGGTGGAAGGTGTTCTCTCAAATATAAGCGGCGTTTACGAAAACCTGAACGGGAAGAAGTATAAAGGCTATGAGATCCACATGGGAAGAACACAGGCTGATTGGAAGTCGGACAGGGTTATAACAGAGGGAAGTGTTCTTGGAACTTATATCCACGGCTTCTTTGATGAGCCTGAGATTGCAGAGGGGCTGTTATCAATTCTCTTTGAGAGAAAGGGAATAAAAAAGCCTGTTCCAAAGATGGAGAGCCACATTAGGACCCAGGAAAAAGAGCTTGATAAACTGGCTGACTGTCTTAGAAAAAATCTTGATATGGACCTGATATACAGGGCCATCGGAATATAGGAAGAAACAATGGGATTTAAGGAAATACTGCCATCGGAAATTGAAAAAGAAAGCTTTCGCATTATCAGAAAAGAGCTTGCAGAGGCCGGGAAGGTTATTCCTGCGGACGTAGAGCCTACCGTGGTAAGGGTTATTCATACCACGGCTGACTTTGAGTATGCTGATACGCTGGAGTTTTCTAAAGGCGTGATAGAAAAAGCCAAGTCTGCCATCAGGAGCGGAGCACATATTGTAACCGACACCAACATGGCACTTGCAGGCATCAACAAGAAAACTCTTGCCGGGTACGGCGGAGAAGTTCACTGCTTTATGGCAGATGAAGAGGTGGCAAAGCTGGCTAAGGAGAGAGGCGTAACCAGAGCCTATGTCAGCATGGAAAAAGCGATAGAGATCAATGCTCCACTGATCTTTGCTATCGGCAATGCACCCACAGCTCTTGCAAGTCTTAACAGATTATGGCAGGAAAAGGGCTTTAGACCTGAACTCATAATCGCAGTTCCGGTGGGCTTTGTAAACGTGGTTGAGGGAAAAGACCTGATCAGAAACATGGACGTTCCTTACATAATCAATGCGGGAAGAAAAGGCGGAAGCGGAGTCGCAGCAGCTATCTGCAATTCGATTCTATACAACATGGAAAGCCAAAGGAGTCAAGGGAGTCAACGGGGACGGTTCTCTCTGACTCCTCTTGAGGAGTCAAGGAGAACCGTCCCCGTTGACTCCCTTGACTCCCCAAAGCTGAGAGCCGGGTTCACAACGGGAAGCTGTGCTGCAGCTGCAGCAAAGGCTGCCCTTTTGATGCTTCTTGAAGGCACTGATATAAGTCAGGTCAGCATTGTTACGCCAAAGGGCATAACCTATATAGCTGAGATCATAGATATTGAGAAGACAGAGGCTGGCGTATCCTGCTGCGTTATAAAGGATGGCGGAGATGATATCGACGCTACCAGCGGAATGAAGATAAAGGCATCGGTTTCACTAAGGGATGACGGTGAAATCTTTATTTACGGCGGAGAAGGCATTGGAAGAATAACCAAGCCCGGGCTCGACCAGCCCATTGGCGAAGCTGCCATCAACTCTGTGCCGAGGAAGATGATAAGAGAGAACATAGAAGAGGTTCTTGCAGCAAATGGAGCTAAATCCCACGGAGCTACAGTTATCATCAGTGCACCGGACGGAAGGGATATCGCGCAAAAGACCTTTAACCCAAAGCTTGGTATAGTTGGCGGAATCTCAATTCTGGGCACCACGGGAATCGTCGAACCCATGAGTGATGAAGGAATCCTTGGGACCATTAAGGCGCAGATAAACATGCAGAAGGCCCTGGGGAAAAAGGTACTGCTGGTGGCGCCCGGCAACTATGGTCTGAAATTCATAACAGACGAATATCAGATAGACGAGGACAGGGCAGTTCTGTGCTCTAACTTTGTATATGACACCCTGATGATGGCACAGAATGCAGGGTTTGAGAAGCTTTTGTTTGTGGGGCATCTTGGGAAACTTGTGAAGGTGGCCGGAGGAATAAAAAACACTCACTCAAAATACGGAGATCACAGGATGGAGATCCTCTCAGACGCAGTTTCAAAATTCGCGCCGGAAGAGCGCTTTTCAAAGATTAAAAGTCAGCTCGATGAGTGCGTGATGACAGATGAAGCCTTAAGGATCATCGATGAATTTGGATATAAGGAAAAGGTCTTTTGCCATATTGCAGAGAGCATTAAGGAAAATATGGAGAGCTGGGCAGAGGGGAAGATCACCTGTGAGACCATCATATTTGCTGATGGATACAGACTTCTCTCAGAGAGCCCCGGCGCAAAAGACATGCTTTTTGAGATAAAAGGAGAAGGCTGATGGTACATTTTGTTGGTGCCGGTCCCGGAGCTGTGGACCTTATAACAATCAGAGGACAGAAATACATTGAGGAAGCGGATGTTATCATATATGCCGGTTCTCTGGTTAATCCTGAGCTCTTAAGCAAGGCAAGGCCTGACTGTCAGGTCTACGATTCATCAAGGCTAAGTCTTGAAGAAGTCATAGATCTTATGAAGGATTCAGAGAGAAGTGGCGAAAAGATCGTTCGCCTTCACACCGGAGACCCAAGTATTTACGGCGCTATCCGTGAGCAGATGGATGAGCTTGATAAACTGGGCATCTCGTATGATTACACTCCGGGAGTCAGCTCTTTTTGCGGAGCTGCCTCGGCGCTTAACCTCGAGTATACGCTTCCGGGGATAAGCCAGAGCGTACTTCTTACCAGGATGCCGGGCAGGACTCCGGTCCCTGACAAGGATCCAACCATGGTGTTCTTCTTATCCGCCGGTAACATCGATGGACTTGTAAAAGAACTCTTGGAGGCAGGAAGAAGTAAGGATACTCCCTGCGCCATTGTCTATAAGGCCACCTGGCCGGATGAAGAGAAGTATGTAACAACACTGGAAAACCTTGCTTTAGTTGCAGAGCAGCATAATATAACAAAAACAGCTCTTATTATTGTCGGAGATGTAGTGGCGCCAAAGGGCTATGACAAGTCAAAACTTTACGACGCTACTTTTACTACCGGATTCAGAGAAGGAAGCAGCACTAATGAATAGAGAAAGATCTCTAAGAGGGGTGATAGTATACGTATCCCTCGCAGTTCTGATACTTGTCGGGTTCTTTTTAAGTGTCGGGATCGGAAATGTTCATATCGGATTTACAGAGGTCCTAAGAGCAATCACGGGAGGCGCGTGTGATGAGAAGACAAGAGCTATCATCATGGATATAAGACTTCCCAGAGTGATCATGACCATTATTCTTGGTGGAGGACTTGCCACTTCAGGATTTCTTTTGCAGACTTACTTTTCAAACCCCATCGCAGGTCCCTATATTCTGGGAATTTCGTCGGGAGCCAAGATGATGGTGGCACTGGTGCTGATCTTTGTTGTCGGAAGTACAGGCAGATCCTCATCACTTCTTTTGATACTGGCGGCCTTTGCCGGGGCAATCCTCACAACGGGATTTATCATCATCATTTCAAAAGCCGTAAGAAACATGATGGTTCTTCTGGCGGCCGGAATCATGGTGGGCTATATTTGCAGCGCAGTTACGGATTTTCTCATTGCCTTTGCTGATGACTCGGATATTGTAAATCTCCACGGCTGGTCACAGGGAAGCTTTTCCGGAGTTGACATGGAGAGCGTTAAATACGCACTGGCAATCGTGGGAGTAGCATTTGTCTTGGTGATGCTTCTTGGTAAGTCCTTAGATGCCTTCAGACTTGGAGAGGGTTATGCAAGAAGTGTGGGAGTAAATGTTAAGGTCACAAGAAGTGAAGTCATACTGCTATCAAGTGTCCTCTCTGCCTGTGTAACTGCCTTTGTCGGACCTGTTTCCTTTATAGGAATCGCTGTTCCGTTCCTAATGAGGGAACTACTAAAGACTTCAAAGCCTATAGTCCTTTTGCCTGCGGCATTTATGTCAGGCGCAGTATTCTGCATGTTCAGTGACCTTCTGGCCAGGAGCCTTTTTGCACCCACGGAGCTGAACATTTCTGCTGTAACTTCGCTCTTTGGAGCGCCTATCGTTATCTTTATGATAATCAGGAGAAACTTAAATAATGAAACTTGATAAGGTCATAGCCGGATATCACAAAAAAATAGTGGTTCGAGATGTGGACCTTAATGTTGCACCGGGCGAGATCATTGGCATCATTGGCCCCAACGGCGGCGGTAAATCCACAATCTTAAAGAGCATAAACGGAAGCCTTTCACTTATCGGAGGAAGCGTCCTTTTGGATGACCTCGATGTTTCCAAGGCTCTGCCAAAAGAGATATCGAAGGTCATGTCCGTTGTCACCACCGAGAGAGTAAAGCCGATCCTTATGACCTGCAGGGATGTGGTATCTGCCGGAAGGATCCCTTTTACCGATGGATTTGGAAGGCTGAAAGAGGAAGATAATGCCCAGATAGACAGGGCAATGGAGCTGATGAAGATAAAAGAGCTCTCAGACATCGCCTACTCAGATGTCAGCGACGGTCAGAAGCAAAGGACCCTGATTGCCAGAGCAATCGCCCAGGATCCAAAGTTCCTCGTGATGGATGAGCCCACTTCCTACATGGATATAAGACACAGATACGAGCTGATGGAAACATTAAAAAAGCTGTCAGACGAAGGTGTGACAATTGTAGCTTCACTCCACGAGCTTGAGCTTGCGCTTTCCTATTGCGACAGACTTCTTCTTGTCTATGACGATGGGCATGTTCTTGTCAAAAGACCTGATGAAGTTATGGAGGAAGGGCTCTTAAAGCAGCTCTTTGACCTTGATGAAGATATGTATGATAAGGTGATGCAGAGCATTATCGGCACAAAGAATGCAGGAGGAACCAGCTTTTTTACAAACAGAAACTGCAAGTCCTTTCCGTGCCATGATGTGCCGGAGACAGAGTTCAACTGTATGTTCTGCTATTGCCCTTTATATGATTATGATGACTGCGGCGGAAGCTACGTATGGACCGATAAGGGCATCAAGAATTGTAAGAATTGTGCTTTTCCTCACTTTAGGGACAACTACTCGAAGGTGATCAAAAAGCTTAAGGAAAAAATGTATGGACAGGGCATCAAAGAATAAATACAAGTTCATATGCTTTACTGCGGCGGGAAGGCAGCTGATGGAAAAAATCCTTTTGAAGATACCCGGAGAAACAGGTGCCTGGGGCCCTGATAAGCTGGAAACCGGAGGGCTTTCGGACTGGACTAAGGAGAACTTCAAGAAAGGAAATGTTCTCGTTTTTATCGGCGCCTGCGGAATTGCTGTGAGGGCGATTGCTCAGTATATAACTGACAAGGCTGAAGATCCGGCTGTGATCGTCATCGATGAAGAGGGGAGATTCGTGATCCCCATTCTCTCAGGACACCTAGGAGGCGGAGTGGCTGCGGCAAAAGAGCTTTCAGATATTATCGGGGCTACAGCCGTTATCACAACAGCCAGCGACGTCAGAGGCGAGTTTGCTGTTGATGTGTTTGCCAAAAACAATGGCCTTGTAATTAACGATATGAAAAAGGCTAAGTCTTTTTCTGCATATCTTCTTGAACATAACAAGGCGTTTTACAGAGTAGATCCGGAATTTGAAGATGTTTTTGAAATCTCATTCAATAGGGATAGCCTGATCAGAGTTAAGGATTTAGAAGAGCTACAAGAAGGAGACAGCTCTTTTACCATATCACCAAAGACCTGTAGCAAAGAACAATTACAGCTGATCCCTAAGTGCATTGTGCTTGGCGTAGGCTGCAGAAAAGGAAAAGAGGGAAGAGAGCTTATAGAATTTGCAGACCGAATTCTTGATGAACTTTCTCTTGATAAAAGGAGTGTTTTAGCTGTTGCCTCCATAGATTTAAAGAGTAAAGAGGCGGGGATAATAGAGCTCGCAGAGAGTCTTGGAGCCGAATTTAAGACTTTTTCGCAGGAACTGCTAATGCAGCAGAAAGGAGAGTTTTCAGCTTCGCAGTTTGTGAGAGAAACAACAGGGGCTGACAATGTCTGCGAGAGGTCAGTCATGGCCTTTGGCTGCAAGAGACTGATCATGAAAAAGAGAGCAGAAAATGGTATGACACTGGCAGTTGGAGTTTTTGGGAGGAGCTTTACCGATGAGTGAAAAGAGTTTGTATGTGGTTGGTTTTGGGCCGGGACAGTATTCGGATATGACAATAAGGAGCGCCAAGGTGCTCAACTGCTGCGATGTTATCGTTGGGTATACCGTCTACTGCGATCTGGTGCGCCCTATGTTTGAGGATAAAAAGTTTATCAGTACTCCGATGATGAAGGAGGAAGAGAGGGTAAGACTTGCTTTAAAAGAGGCGGATACAGGCAAAAAGGTTGCCCTTATATGCAGCGGAGATGCAGGAATATACGGCCTTTTGGGACTTGTCTATGAGATGGGTGTTGATTTTCCGGAAGTTTCCATAAAGGCTACGACAGGAGTCACAGCGGCCATCAGTGGTGGAGCCATTTTGGGAGCTCCGCTTATACATGATTTTTGCTGCATAAGCTTAAGCAACAGGCTCACACCCTTTGAACTTATTGAAAAAAGGCTCCGGGCTGCAGCACAGACGGATATGGTCATTGTGCTCTATAACCCCGAGAGTAAGTCGAGAGCCGGATTTTTAAGGAAGGCCTGTGAGATACTTCTTGAGGAGATCGAAGAAGAGAGGGTGTGCGGAATTGCAAGGAACATCGGAAGAGACGGTGAGAACTCAGAAGTCCTTACCCTTGGGGAGCTGAAAGAAGCTTCCGCAGATATGTTCTCGACGGTGTTTATCGGCAATTCATCAACCAGAAATATAATGGGACTTATGGTCACAGCCAGAGGATATCAAAGTGAGAGATAAGATTCTTGTTTTCGGCGGAACCACTGAAGGAAGACTGTTTGCTAGTAAGTTAGAGGAACTGGGAATTCCACATGTGGTCAGCGTTGCAACAGAATATGGAAAGACAGTTGAAGAGGAGAGCGGAGAAGCATCTCTCCTTGTGGGACGCATGGACAGAAATGCAATTGCCGAGCTTCTTAGAAGCGGCGAGTTTGCTGCGGTTGTCGATGCGACGCACCCCTATGCGATAAAGGCCTCCCAGGAGATAAAGAGCGCCTGTGAAAAAGAGTCTTTTACCTATTTAAGGTTACTGAGAAAAACTGCAGATTCTGAGGTAAATGCAGGAAACGTGACATATGTTGAAGATGTGGCAGAGGCGGCAAAAGAGCTTGAGAAGCGGGCAGGAAACATATTGCTCCTTACGGGTAGCAGGGATTTAAAAGAGATTACAAGCGGAATTTCAGACATATCCAGAGTTTATGTCAGAATCATCCCTGATGTTGCAAGCATCGAAAAGTGTCATGAAGCGTGGCTACGGGGGCGTCAGATAATTGCAATGCAGGGACCGTTTTCGGTGGCTATGAATGAAGCTCTGATTAGAGAAGTAAATGCATCGGTCATCCTTACAAAGGACAGCGGAGAGGCAGGGGGATTTTCAGAGAAACTAATGGCCTGTGCGAACTGTAATGCTAAGGCAATCGTTATAAGAAATCCTGAGAAAAATGATGCCTCTAATGATGGCCTGCAAGCCGGAGAAATACTTGAGAGGATCTTTGCTATTCTGGGAAAAGAGCCTTTAGAGGAACCTTGCAAGAAAATAACTCTGGGTGGTGTAGGCCCAGGGGATGAGAGGTTCTATACCGCTGAGTTTTCAAAAGCTTTAAAGGAAGCTGATATTGTCTTTGGCGCAAAGACGATTCTTGAGAGAATAAATGGGATTTCCGCTCCTCAAAAGGACCGGTATGAGGGAGAGAAGATTCTGGAATTTCTAAAGGAGCATCATGAGTATAAGGCTCCTCTGGTGGTGTATTCAGGAGATATAAGCCTTTGCAGCGGAGCAAAGAAAGCTTCTGCAATATTTGAAGAAGAGGGCTACACAGTAAAAAAGATAACCGGAATATCTTCGGTATCACTCTTTGCAGCAAGGATCGGCACTGCTCTTGAAGATGTGACGATAATCTCAAACCACGGCAGAGAATGCGATGTGGGCGGTTTTGTCAGGAAAAATGAGAAAGTAATTCTTCTTGCAAATAGCGCAGAAGCAGCACTTGAAACAGCCAAGAGATTGCCTGAAGAATGCAGAGTGACATTTGGGTGTGAGCTTGGAACAGATGAAGAGAAGATAAGCGTGTATGGGGCAGAAGGCTTTTTGGAATGTGATGTTAAGGGCAAGACCTTAATGTATATCGAGAACCCGGTAGCTTCTAAGAACAAGCTGATCCCGGCACTTTCGGATGATGAGATAATAAGGGGCGATGTGCCCATGACCAAGGAAGAAGTAAGGGCACTGTCTGTAAGAAAGCTTGGCCTTACCAAAAACAGTATTCTCTTTGATGTTGGTGCAGGAACAGGTTCAATATCGCTGGAGGCTGCACTTACTGATCCGAGTGTAAAGGTCTTTTCCGTAGAGAAAAATGAAAAGGCCATAGAGCTCCTATATAAGAACAGAGATAAATTCGGCCTTGAGAATATGGAGATTGTTGATGGAAAAGCGCCTGAAGCTTTAGCCGGTCTTCCAAAGCCAAGCCATGTATTTATAGGCGGAAGCAGTGGAAATCTTGAAGAAATTATAAGGAGCTGCAAGAGGGAAAACGGACCTGTAAGGTTTGTGGTCAATTGCGTAACTCTTGAAACCCTTGGAAAGACCATGGAAGTGATCAGTGCCATGGGAGCAGCAAACACTGAGGTGGTTCAGCTTGGCGCAGCAAGGTTTAAGGAAGTCGGAACCTATCACATGGCAGATGGGATGAATCCGGTGTTTGTTATAGCTTTTGAAGTTTAGGTGGATGGTAATGGAAAGAGAAAAAGTACTGCCAAGAGTTCTTTTGTGCGCGCCAAAAAGCGGCAGCGGAAAGACTCTTATAACCTGTGCACTTTTACGAGCTCTTGTAAAAAAGGGCTTTAATCCCTGCGCCTTTAAATGCGGACCTGACTTTATAGATCCGATGTTTCACAAAAGCGTATTATCGGTTCCTTCAAGAAACCTGGACCTTATAATGGCCGGGGAAGAGGGAGTAGGAAGAAGCCTCATCGAAGGCTCAAAAGGGTGCGACATCGGCATAATTGAGGGTGTCATGGGCTTTTATGACGGCCTTGGAGTCGAGGAAGGGCTTGGATCTTCATATGATCTGTGCGTAAGGACAAAGACCCCGGCGATACTTATTGTTGATGCAAAGGGCATGAGCAAATCCGTGGTTGCCATGATAAAGGGATATCTTGAGTACGGCAGTGAGCACGTGATAAAGGGTGTTATTCTTAACAGGGTATCAGGAGCGGTTGTTTCTGAGCTTTCAACCCTTATCAAAAGAGATCTTGGAATCCCTGTAATAGCAGCGCTCCCTTCACTAAAGGATGGCGCCCTTGAGAGTAGACACCTTGGGCTGGTTATGCCATCGGAGGTTCCACAGCTCCTTTCAAGAGTTGACAGCGTTTCTGACGAGCTTTTAAAGAGCCTTGATATGGACGCTCTTATGCAGATAGCAAATGAGGCCGGAGTCTTAAACACTTCGGAAGAAAAGCCATATCCGCAGTTTGACGTGACTGTGGGTATTGCCAGGGATGAAGCCTTTTGCTTTTACTATGAGGAAAACCTTGAGCTTCTTGAGAAAATGGGGGCGCGTATAAAGTTCTTTTCCCCAATCCATGATAGAAAAATTCCGGAGGTTTCAAAGCTGATCATAGGCGGAGGCTATCCTGAACTCTATGCAAAAGAGCTCTCGGAAAATGTGAGCATGCGCGATAGCATCAAAAAAGCTGCAGACTTAGGGATGCCAATCCTTGCGGAGTGCGGAGGCTTTCTCTACCTGCAGGAGAAGCTCAAAGATAAAGAGGGCAGCGAATACGACATGGTGGGAGCTCTTAGTGGCAGCTCATTCATGACAGATAAGCTCTCGCATTTTGGTTATGTATCCGTTAGCAGAGCTTTAGACAATCCCTTTCTGATGGAACAAGATCGCGTAAGAGGGCATGAATTCCATTACTACGACACCACGGATAACGGCGAAGCTGTTACTGTTACCAAGCTAAGCAGTGGCAGGTCCTGGAGCGGATATCAGTCAAAGGGAAATGTCTTTGCGGGATTTGCACACCTTTACTATCCTTCATGCAGGAAGGTTATAGAGAGATTTTTAGGAATGTAGGAATTTTGTATGACCAAGGAAGAACTGTTTGATCTGAATATAGATAAGCCTGACGAAAAGGTCTTTATGCAGGTGAAAAGAAACTGGGATAGGATCTCAAAGCCCCTGGATTCTCTGGGAGATTTTGAGGATGTGATCTGCAGGATCGGTGCGATCCAAAACAGCGAACACCCCGGGATTGATAAAAAGACTCTGGTTGTCATGTGCGCAGACAACGGAATTGTAAAAGAGGGCGTATCCCAAAGCGGGAGCGAGATCACAAAGGCTGTGGCAGTAGCTCTCGGAAAGGGTATCAGCAGCGCAAGCACCATGGCAAGGAAAGTGAATGCTGAAGTTGTTACTGTTGATATCGGGATTGACTGCTGCGAAGAGATCAGTGGAGTTCTTGACATGAAGGTCAGCAGGGGAACAAAGAGTTTTCTTGATGAGCCTGCCATGAATGAGAGTGAGGTATTCTCCGCCATAGAGACAGGGATAGGCCTGGTAAAAGAGCTTTCGGAGAAAGGTACAGATATCCTTGCAACAGGAGAGATGGGAATAGGCAATACCACTACGTCCTGTGCTGTAATATGCGCAATGCTTGAACTTGATCCTTCTGATGTTGCCGGGCGCGGAGCAGGGCTTTCACATGAAGGGCTGTTCAGGAAAATAGACGTTTTGAGAAAAGGACTTTCCAAGTATTCATTTGATGGTCTTGGTGAAAAAGAGAGGGTTTTAGAAATATTGAGGACCTTCGGAGGCCTGGATATAGCAAGCCTTGTCGGAGTGTGCATAGGCGCCGGGATCTATCATATACCTGTCATGCTTGACGGCGTGATCAGCACCTGCGCAGCAATGGTGGCAAATGCCATTGTTCCCGGGACATCTGACTACATGATCGCATCCCACGCAGGAAGAGAGAAGGGCAATGTCTTTACGCTTAGTGAGCTGGGACTTAAGCCTCTTATGAACGGAAATCTTGCGCTTGGTGAGGGAACCGGAGCTTTAATGGCATTTTCACTTCTTGATATGGCGATGGATTTCTACAACAACGCAGCGAAGTTTGCTGATTACGATATTGAGGATTATGAGAGGTTTGACTGATGGTGGTTTTAGTCGTGGGAGTGCCTGATAGCGGAAAGAGTGAGCTGGCAGAAAATGTGGCACTTGAGCTTTCGGGAGAAAACAAAAGAATATATCTTGCCACCATGGAGATCCTGGACGAAGCGGGATACGAAAGAGTAAAAAAGCACAGAAAGAAACGGGAAGGAAAAGGCTTTTTTACCATAGAAGCGCCTGTGAGGGCCTGGGAAGCTGTATCGGGACAGCCGGATCTTAAGGATTCTACAGTGCTCATTGAGTGTATATCTAACCTGGTGGGGAATGTGATGCACGATGAGAACTTTATGAAAACTGAAGGTACTCAAAGCCTCAGAGACAGTGCTGTAGGGGCCGTTGTTTCAGACGTGGAACAAATCTGCCGGGCAGCTAAAAACGTAGTGATAGTGACAAACTCTTTTGCACAGAGAGATGAATTTGATGAGGAGACAAAAGAGTATATCACATGCCTTGATGAGGTGAACGGAAGGCTGCGCAGCTTGGCTGATACAGTCTATGAATTTATCGAAGGAGAATGGCATAAAAGTGAAAATAATTAAGAGTATACTAATTGCATTTTCCATGTACTCAAGGATTCCTGTACCGCAGTTTAAGTGGGAAGAGGAGGAGTACAGTCATGCCATAAGCTTTCTTCCCTTAATCGGGATGGTTATCGGAGGACTTGAAATAGGCCTGTGGATCATATGCTGCCGATTTGAAGTTCCTGTGTTTGTGACATCACTCCTTATGTGTCTGGTGCCTGTTGTTATTACCGGCGGTTTTCACCTGGACGGCTATATGGACGTCTGCGATGCCCTCTCTTCATATTCGGGGAGGGAGAGAAGCCTTGAGATCATGAAGGATCCGCATATCGGAGCTTTTGCCGTGATCGGGTTTGCCAGGTTTTCCCTTTTGTTTATCCTTGGAGCGTATCTGCTTGCCTATGCAGGAGCCGGAGATACGGGTTACATGGGAATATATCTTTTTGCGCTTCTGTTCGTGTTTGTAAGAGCCCTTTGCGGAGTTTTGAGTCTTGTCCTTCCAAAGGCAAAGAGTGACGGTATGCTCAGCAGAGAAGCGGGAAAGACGGGAAGCGCCGACTTTATGTTTTTGACGTTTCTAGCTTCTGTCTCCGGACTTTTTATGATATACATAAATCTGATGGCAGGAGCTTTTGCATTTCTGGCTCTCATCATTTTTTGCTTTTACTATGCATACCTTTGCAATAAGAAATTCGGCGGAGTTACAGGAGACACGGCAGGCATGTTTGTTGCAAGAGGAGAGCTGATCGGCCTCCTTGTGCTTGCTGTTTACTTCTTTGTGGTCAGATTATGATAGAACATTTTATAGCTTTTTTTATTGGATTTTTAATAGACAGGATCGTCGGAGATCCGCACCGGATACCTCATCCCGTAAGGCTTATGGGGAGAGTTATAGGTCTTTTGGAAAAGGCGTTTCTTGGAAAAGAAACTAAGGATAAGGCAAGGAACACCAAAAAGGAGTTCTGTCTCGGAGCTCTCTTGTGGGTTATCGTTGTGACGCTTACCTTTGTCGTCGGCTTTGCAATCTGGTTCTTTACGCATCTTTACAGCAGCTATCTGGGAATCGCGGTAGAGGCAATTCTTACAGCATATTGCCTCGCAGCAAAAAGCCTTAAAGATGAGAGCATGAAAGTGTATGATGCGCTGGAAAAAGACGGCCTTGATGCCGGAAGAGCCGCAGTTTCCATGATCGTCGGAAGAGATACAAACGTGCTGGATGAAGACGGAGTCGTGCGAGCAGCGGTTGAAACCGTGGCAGAGAATACTTCCGACGGAGTCATTGCGCCTCTTATTTACTGTTTCCTTGGCGGAGCAGTTTTCGGACTGGTATATAAGGCGGTGAACACCATGGATTCCATGCTGGGTTATCACAATGACAGGTATGAGTATTTCGGGAAGTTTGCAGCTAAGATGGACGATGTCTTTAACTATATTCCCGCAAGGATAAGCGCACTTCTTATGATAGGTGCATCATTCTTTATGGGAAAAGAGTATTCGGCAAAGGGAGCTGCCAAGATATTTAAAAGAGATCGCTACAATCATAAGTCTCCGAATTCAGCTCAGACCGAGAGCGTTCTTGCCGGAGCTCTTTCAGTTAGACTTGCCGGAGATGCCAGCTATTTTGGCAAGGTTGTCAAAAAGCCTTATATAGGGGATGACGACAGACCTATTGAGAGAAAAGACATTAAAAGGGCCTGCAGATTAATGTATGGTACAGAGTCTCTTTGTATTGTCCTGATGGTCATTCTTGCAGTAGTTCTTAGCATTTCGTATTATAGATAATTGGTGAAAAAAGATTCAGGAGCTTGTATGTTACACGGCGGAGAGATTTATGACAAAAAAATAGAACTGGATTTCTCGGTGAGCTTAAATCCGCTTCCATGCCCGGTGCAGGTTCTTGATGAGATTAAAACTGCAGCGGATCAGGTCTCAAACTATCCTGATATTATGCAGAGCGAATTTGTTACAGCTGTGGCAAAAGCGGAGAACAGGCTTTCTCAGAAGAATGCGAAGTTCACGGCAGAAAACATTGTAGGTGGTAATGGAGCATCAGAGCTGCTCATGGCTATAGTAAATATGGTAAGGCCGAAGAAAGCTCTTTTACCCATCCCGAGCTTCTATGGCTACGAGCATGCACTCGGCGCTGCAAAAGACTGTGCTACTGGGCACTTTCTGCTTCGAGAGGCAGATGGCTTTGTCCTGAATGAGGACTTTATAGACGCAATAACAGATGATGTCGACCTTGTTATTCTTGGAAACCCTAACAATCCCACAGGTAGGCTGATACCGGAAAGCATACTGGTTAAGACAATGGATAAATGCAGGGCAGTCGGTGCTACGCTCATTGTAGATGAATGCTTCTTTAGATTATCCGGTAAAAGAGATTGTGAAGAAATTCCGCAAAGTGCGAGGAATTTCACCTGTGAATATCCGAATCTCTTTGTGGTAGATGCCTATACAAAGCTCTTTTCCATACCGGGAGTGAGAGTTGGATTTGCCATAACCTCCGCGGAAAATACAGGGAGACTCAGGCGCTTTTTGCCTGAATGGAACATGTCGGTTTTTGCGGATCGCGTGGGGATTAAGTGCGCTGAGATTACAGGAGAAGGCTCTTTTACCAAAGAATCTCTTGAGATGATCCAAAGAGAGAAGGCATATCTTGTAAACGAACTTGAGAAGATTGGAATAAGCACCTGCGAATCTGATACGAATTTCATTCTGATCAGAAGTGATGAAGAGCTGTATAACAGACTGCTGGAGCATAAAATCCTGATCAGGGACTGCAGGACTTTTGACGGACTTGATATAGGGTATTACAGGATCGCGATCAAAGACCATAATGCAAACGAAAGGCTGATAACAGCTATTAAAACTCTTTGCAATATTCGCGAAAGGTGATAATATTTCTTAATAGTATTATTTTGAGGAGAAAAAAAGATGAGGACTAAAATCAGGGAGTTATTTACAAAAACATCTGAGTATGCATCAAAGGAAGTGACTGTATGCGCATGGGTAAGGACCAACAGAGCACAGTCAAATTTTGGATTCCTTAATATCAATGATGGCTCATTTTTCGAGAATTTACAGGTAGTATACGACAAGGAGCTGTCTAATTTCGCTGATGCTTCCAAGATTGGTGTCGGTGCAAGTGTTAAGGTTATCGGAACACTGGTACTTACTCCCGAGAATAAGCAGCCTTTTGAAGTAAAAGCTACAAGCGTTGAGCTTTTGGGTGATTGCCCGGAGGATTATCCGATCCAGCCCAAGAGACATACAAGAGAGTTCCTTAGAACTGTTGCACATCTTCGTCCACGTACCAACCTTTTCAGTGCGGTATTCAGAGTAAGAAGCGTTGCAGCAATGGCTATTCACAGCTATTTCCAAGAGAGAGGATATGTATATGTTCATACACCTCTTATCACCTGCGCTGACTGTGAAGGTTCGGATCAGATGTTCAAGATCACAACTCTTAACATGAATGATCTTCCAAAGACTGAGGACGGTAAGGTTGATTTCAAGAAGGATCTGTTCGGTAAGCAGGCATTTATCACAGGTTCAGGCCAGCTTCAGGGTGAGACCTTTGCAATGGCCTTCGGCGATATCTACACCTTCGGACCAACCTTCAGAACAGAGAATTCAAACACTCAGACTCATGCAAATGAGTTCTGGATGATCGAGCCTGAGATGGCTTTCTGCGATCTTGACGGCCTTATGGATATCGAAGAAGAGATGCTTAAGTATGTTGTTAAGTATGTCTGCGATAAGTGCCCTGAGGAAATTGATTTCTGCGACAAGTTCGTTGCCAAGGGACTTAAAGAGAAGCTCGATAACATCGTAAATACTGACTTTACAAGAATCAAGCACCACGACGTTATCGATATTCTTAAAAAAGCTGATGTTAAGTGGGATTTCAAGCCCGATTACGAAGAAGACCTTGCAAAAGAGCATGAGAAATATATCGTAGATTACTTCGGCGGACCTGTATTTGTAACTGACTGGCCCAAGGACATCAAGGCTTACTACATGAAGGTAAATCCTGACAACAAGACAGTTGCAGCAGTTGACCTCCTTGTTCCTCAGGCAGGAGAACTTATGGGAGGAAGCCAGAGAGAAGAGAATCTCGACAAGCTCATAGAGAGAATGGATGAGATGGGCGTTGATAAGGAAGGCATCGACTGGTACCTTGATACCAGAAGATACGGCGGATGCATCCACAGCGGATTCGGTATGGGATTTGAGCGTCTTATCATGTACTTAACAGGCGTAGAAAATATCCGTGACGTAATACCTTATCCAAGAACACCACAGTCCTGCGAGTTCTGATCATAATAACAACGATAAGAGTCCTGTATCATATTTTGATACAGGCTCTTTTTTTATTTTATGTTGCATTACCACAATATATGGTATAATGATTTCAAAGTCATACAAATAGAGGGGGACCTACGCATGAAGAAGATCTACGTACTGGACACCAACGTTTTGATTCAAGCACCCCATGCTCTCAAGTGCTTTGATGATAACGAGGTCGTTCTTCCGCTGGTAGTCTTGGAGGAGCTTGACACGCACAAGAGGGATGAAGGTGAGCGTGGAGCCAATGTAAGAGAAGCCATCAGGATTCTCGAACAGCTCAGAGGCCAGGGAGATCTGGTTGTGGGTGTAGAGCTTGACAATGGAGGACTTCTTAGAGTTGAGAAGAACTTCAAGGATGTTGAGCTTCCGAAGGATATGTCAGAGTATAAGTCTGACAACCGCATACTAAAAGTGTGCAAGGGACTTAAGGAGAGCAGCAAGGAACAGGTAATTCTTGTAACTAAGGACATTCTGATGCGTATTAAGGCTCAGCTTCTTAATATCAAATCAGAAGATTTCACAACCGAGCAGGTTGCAGGAGGCGGCGAGCAGTACTCAGGACGTATTGATGTCTATGCTCCGGAGGATCTTTTCAAGGACTTCAAGAAGAAAGGAATCCCTGTAGAAGCCGTTTACTGTTGTGATGAGGAGGGGAAGCAGTACAAACCTGATTTATATGAAAATGAGTTTGTTGTAGTAAGAGCGGATCAGTCTGTGGGTAAGACCCAGATGGGACGTGTCTGCAAAGGATTTATCAAAAAGCTTGAGTATGAAAAGAGTCAGCCCTACGGCGTTAAGCCGAGAAATGCAGGACAATACTTCCTTCAGGAAGCACTTATGCAGCCGGCAGATGTAGCGCCACTGGTCATCGTAAAGGGTATGGCAGGAACTGCCAAGACTTTCTATTCACTGGCAGTCGGCCTTGAGAAGATGATAAATCGTCCTACCGGTGAATACAGAAGGATCCTGGTCTGCAGACCTAATTCGCAGTTTGATGATGACATCGGATTTTTGCCCGGTGATGAGCAGGAAAAGATATCGCCTCTTATGAGACCTATCATTGATAACCTTGAACAGCTCATAGACTCCAATGAAGAGGAGCGATACAAAGATGAGAAGGAGCTTCAGGGTAAGACTGATGAAGTCTTTGAGAGAGGAATAGTTCAGTGCGAGGCTCTTAACTTCATAAGAGGAAGATCCATTCTTAAGACCTTCCTTATCATCGATGAGGCGCAGAACATGACTCCTACTCAGGCCAAGGGCATTATCACCAGAGCAGGCAAGGATACCAAGATCATTCTCCTTGGTGATCCAAACCAGATCGACAGGCCCTTCCTTGATGAGCGTACAAACGGTCTTTCCTATGCTTCCGAGCATATGAAGGGAAGCCCTCTGGCATGGCAGATTTCTCTTTCAGCTTCTGAGTGTGAGAGAAGTAAGCTTGCTATGGATGCTATCGAGAGGATGCGTGATAAAAAAGGGATGATGTAACCTTGCCATAAATTACATCAAGGATATTAGTTTAGACTAACAAAATATAATTGCGCAAAATCAGTACTGATGCAGATTGTACAAAAAAATCTGTATCAGTACTTTTTATTGCTATAAAAGTGATGAAATTGATAAAAATTATCTGTTAGCAATTGACAACAAGGCACTCTCGGAATATCCTAGTAATGAATCAAGTTAGCTGTAGGTAACATTAGATGCCTATTGCTAACAATATAGGAGGTATTCATGATGCCACTTACTTTTGCAGATAGCGGACAGCTTTTAAAGATTCAGAAGATCACAGGAAATGACGAGACCAGGCAGCACCTTGCGACACTTGGCTTTGTCACAGGAGAAGAGATCTCCATAATAAACAAGAACGGCGGAAACCTTATTGTTAATGTCAAGGACAGCCGCATAGCTCTTGATAAGACACTCGCAAACCGCATCTTTATCTGATGCGGATAATTTTATGTTGTTACTAAAAATTTCAAAATAGAGGGAGAAAAGTAATGAAGACACTTAGAGATGTGGAGATTGGCGGCAGTGCCAAGGTTGTAAGACTCCATGGTGAAGGCCCGACAAGGCGCAGGATCATGGATATGGGACTGACCAAGGGAGCAGAAGTTTACGTAAGAAAGGTTGCACCACTGGGTGACCCTATCGAACTTACAGTAAGAGGATACGAGCTTACCGTTCGTAAGGCTGATGCAGAGTTCGTAGAGGTCGAGTAAGACCGATATTTCCATTTTCATTCTGCATGAAAGTTATGCAGATTATTTTTAGAAGGGCGGTTAGCTTGTGCTAACACCAAAAACCGCATTTTAAAATGATCACACATTAGGAGGCTATAAATGGAATTAAAGATTGCACTTGCTGGTAACCCCAACAGTGGTAAAACAACACTTTTTAATGATTTAACAGGAAGCAGACAATACGTCGGAAACTGGCCCGGCGTTACTGTAGAAAAGAAAGAGGGTAAGCTTAAGGGAGATGAGTACAAGGATGTTGTAATCCAGGACCTTCCCGGTATCTATTCCCTTTCTCCATACACACTTGAGGAAGTAGTATCAAGAACTTATCTTGTAACAGAGAAGCCCG
Organism: Butyrivibrio sp. VCB2001; assembly: GCF_000423965.1. Taxonomy (NCBI): domain Bacteria; kingdom Bacillati; phylum Bacillota; class Clostridia; order Lachnospirales; family Lachnospiraceae; genus Butyrivibrio; species Butyrivibrio sp. VCB2001. The sequence continues at coordinate 70,022 of NZ_AUIZ01000015.1, forward strand.
ATGCTATCATTAATATCGTTGACGGAACCAACATCGAGCGTAACCTCTATCTTACAACTCAGCTCCTCGAGCTGAACATTCCAACAGTTGTAGCACTTAACATGATGGACCTGGTTCGCAAGAACGGCGACAAGATCGATATCAAGGCACTCTCAGATGCACTTGGCTGTGAAGTCGTTGAGCTTTCAGCCCTTAAGAGCGAGGGAACACAGGACCTTGTCAAGAAGGCGGTTACAGCAGCTAAGATTGGAAAAGCAAGCCACAACAGTGATTTCCTTACAGGCGAAGTCAGGGATGCTGTAGTAAAGATTGAAGAGATCATAAAGGATAGAAGCGATGAGAAATTCCTTCGCTGGAATGCAGTAAAGGCCTTCGAGAGAGATGAGAAGGCTGTAAAGGAGCTTCATCTTACATCAGATCAGCTCAAAGAGATCGAGGCTGTTACAAAGCAGTGTGAGAGCGCTCTTGATGATGATGCTGAATCACTTATCACAAACGAGAGATACACCTATATCACAAAGGTTACAGATAAGGCAGTTAAGAAGGGCCTTGCAAAGGGCGAGCTTACTGTATCAGATAAGATTGATAAGATTGTTACCAACAGAATTTTGGGTCTTCCTATTTTCGCTCTTATCATGTTCTTCGTATATGCCATCGCCATGGGCGGCTGGAGTGTTTCAATCGGAACAAGAGCTACAGACTTTACCAATGATGTGATCTTCGGTGAGTGGGTTCCCGGATTCTTTGATACACTTCTTGGTATTCTCCATGTAGAAGAGGGTACAGTTTTATACGGACTTATCCAGGACGGTATTGTTGCAGGTGTTGGAGCTGTTATCGGTTTCGTACCGCAGATGTTAGTTCTTTTCCTGCTCCTTTCAATCCTTGAGGATGTTGGATACATGGCCCGTGTTGCATTCGTTATGGACCGTATCTTCAGACAGTTTGGTCTTTCAGGAAAGAGTTTCATTCCTTGCCTTGTAGCAACAGGATGTGGTGTTCCCGGTGTTATGGCCAGCCGTACAATTGAGAACGAGCGTGACAGAAAGATGACCATCATGACCACAACCTTTATGCCATGCGGTGCTAAGCTTCCTATCATCGGACTCATCGCAGGTGCGATCTTCGGTGGATCACCACTTGTTGCAGCTTCAGCTTACTTTATCGGAATCGGTTCAATCATCCTTTCCGGAATCATTCTTAAGAAGTTTAAGGCATTTGCCGGAATTCCTGCTCCTTTCGTTATGGAGCTTCCTACATACCATGTTCCTTCTGTTTCAGGTGTGCTTCGTGCCACATGGGAGAGAGGCTGGTCATTTATTAAGAGAGCCGGCAGCGTTATCGTAGTATCTTCAGTTATTATCTGGTGCCTGTCATCCTTCGGTTCAGTAAACGGACACTTCGGACTTGTTGATAATCTCTTTGAGGATGAAGAGATCATTACAGATGAGTATGTTGCACAGCTCGCAGACAAGATGGATGTTCCTGTAGAGGATGTAAATGCAATGGATGCTTCCCTCCTTGCAAGCGTTGGAAACGCAGCCTCCTTCGTGTTTAAGCCCCTTGGCTTTGGAAGCTGGAAGCCTACTGTTGCAACAGTAACAGGTCTTGTTGCTAAGGAAGAGGTTGTTGGAACCTTCGGTGTACTTTATAATTATGATGACGGTGAAGAAGAACTCGGAGAAGAGGGTGAGCAGATCTGGAGCAGAGTCGCAGCTGACTTTTCACCTATTGCAGCTTATGCGTTCATGATCTTCAACCTTCTGTGCGCACCATGCTTTGCAGCAATCGGAGCCATCAAGCGTGAGATGAACAACGCTAAGTGGACCTGGGCAGCAATCGGATACATGACAGGATGGGCTTATGTTCTTGCTCTTATCGTTTACAATATCGGAGGACTTATCCTCGGACAGGTTTCCTTCGGAATTGGAACCATCGCAGGAATAGTTCTTCTTGCAGGACTTCTCTACCTTATCTTCAGAAAAGGCTATCAGGCAGCTGAGGGTGAGGGAAAAGAGATGGCTGTTAAGATGACAGCTTAATGAATAAAAATGTAGTTTTCAGTGTGTTTTAGTTAGAAAGGAGGTGCGATATGGCATCTATTATCGGAAACGCAGTTGTCGTAATCGCACTTGCGGTAATTGTATTCTTCTCCGGAAGAGCGACAATAAGGACTTTTAAGAAAGAACTCAGAGGAGAGGGCTGTAGCGGATGTAGCGGCGGAAACTGCTCATGTTGCAGCAAATGTGCTTCGGTTAAGAAGTAAGTTTAATATTTGTAAGATTACGGCACATGGCTTTTGTCATGTGCCGTTTTTGCTGTAAAAACAGGGGTAAATATCGTATCATTAGTAGTAAGGAAATAGAAATTAAGGGACGGATATATAATGCCTGAAAGTGCAAGAGAAATTGAAATTAAGATAACGGATAATGAGGAAGGACTTAAAGTCAGGGAGATCATGTCCGGTAAGCTGAAGTTGTCATCCAGAGAGATAACGAGGTGTAAACAGTTTGAAGACGGAGTAATGATAAAGAAGGCAGGGGATGCGCAGTACAAGCTGATATGGCTTAAGGAGACTGTAAGCGCCGGTGATATATTAAAGGTCAAGATATATGAAGATACTGACAATTCGGGTGATGTGATCCCTTCAGATGATCCTATAGACATAGTCTACGAGGATGAGGATCTGATCCTTCTTAATAAACCCGGAGATATGGTGGTGCATCCATCCTATGCCCACCATCTTGATTCACTTTCAAACGCTCTGGCAGGTTATTATCTTCGTACAGGCCAAAATCATGTGGTCCGCACCATTGGAAGGCTTGATAGGGAGACGTCAGGTCTTTTGATATTTGCTAAAAACAGGCATGCGGCTGCGATACTCTCAAATCAGAAGGGAAATATGTCCAAGAGAAAAGAATATCTGGCCATTGTCAGCGGAGTCCTTGAAAATGAGCAGGGAACAATAGATGCACCAATCGGCCAGGAAGAGGGTGTGCGCATGATCCGAAAGGTAATGGAGAGCGGGAAAGAAGCTATTACGCACTATAAGCTGGTCAGGCAGTTTGAAGACTATGCGCTTGTAAGGCTATGTCTTGATACCGGAAGAACTCATCAGATCAGAGTTCACATGTCATATATTGGACATCCGCTTTTGGGAGACAGTCTTTATGGAAAAGAGATAAAGAACAGCCACGGAATGAAGAGAGCTGCTCTTCACGCTGCACACCTTGAATTTATGCAGCCTATAACGGGAAAAGAGCTGTCTTTTGAGGCTGAGCTTCCTGAGGATATGAAGTCACTTGTTGATTTTTAATAAAGAGGGAGGAACCAGATATGCCAATAGTAGGAGCTTTTATGGTACCACATCCGCCTATCATGCTACCTGAGGTAGGAAGAGGCGAAGAGGAAAAGATCAGGGCAACAACTGATGCTTACAGGCAGGTGGCTGAAAAGATAGCAGAACTTGCGCCTGAGACAATCATTATTTCAAGCCCTCACAGCGTCATGTATGCCGATTACTTCCATGTTTCTCCGGGTAAAAGAGCTACAGGAGATATGGGGCAGTTCAGAGCAGGCCAGGTGAAGTTTGATGTGGAGTATGACACAGATCTTGTGGCTGAAATCTGCGCAATTTCCGACTCCTACGGACAGGAGAAAGACGACATAAAGAGCATGGAGATCCAGGGCTTTCCTGCAGGAACTATGGGGGAGAGAGACCCTGACCTTGACCATGGAACAATGATTCCTCTGTACTATATAAGAGAGAAATATAAGGACTTTAAGATTGTAAGGATCGGTCTGTCAGGTCTTTCACTTCCTATGCACTATGAGATGGGACAGATAATTGCGGAAGCGGTCGCAAGGACCGGCGTAAGGGCAGTTTACGTTGCCAGCGGAGATCTCTCACACAAGATGAAGGAAGACGGGCCTTATGGTTTTGCCAAGGAAGGGCCTGAGTATGATGAGAGAATAATGGAAGTATGCGGTAGCGGAGAGTTTGACAGGCTCCTTGACTTCGATGAAACCTTCTGCGACAAAGCTGCCGAGTGTGGTCACAGGTCTTTTGTCATGATGGCAGGCGCGCTGGACGGATTATCTGTTACTGCGCACAAGCTCTCTCATGAGGCAACCTTTGGTGTGGGATACGGAATCTGCACCTTCGAGGTGGGAGGCCCTGATGATAGCAGGCACTTCCTTGAGATGTGGAGAGATAAAAAGAAAGCGCAGCTGGAGAAGAGAAAACAGGATGAAGACCCTTATGTAAGACTTGCCAGATATTCGCTTGAGAGCTATATAACCATGGGCAAGAGGATTACCAAAAAGGACGTTAAGGGTGATAAGTGGTCTGATATGGACAGAGAGATGTTTGAAAGAAGAGCCGGAACCTTTGTGTCCATTCACAAGGACGGAGCCCTTAGAGGCTGCATTGGAACCATACTTCCGACAACCTCCTGCATCGCTGATGAGATAATGCAAAATGCCATCAGTGCAGGCACAAACGATCCGAGATTTCCGATGATCAAGGAGGATGAGCTTCCATACCTCGAGATGAGCGTGGATGTGCTGGATGAGCCTGAGCCGATTGACAGCCCCGACCAGCTTGATGTTAAGAGATACGGAGTCATTGTGACCCACGGAAGAAAAAGAGGCCTCCTATTACCTAATCTCGACGGTGTTGACAGCATAGAGCAGCAGATCGATATCGCACGTCAGAAGGCCGGTATCTATGAGGATGAGGACTATAGTCTGGAGCGTTTTGAAGTTATTCGCCACTACTGATTTTTATAAGAGGGATAGATATGCCAAAATGTAATGTCTGTCACAACCATTGCAGTCTGGAAGAGGGTCAGATAGGTCTTTGCAAAGCAAGGATATGCAGAGGCGGAGAGGTCGTAGCAAGAAACTATGGCCATATAACATCCATCGCCCTTGATCCGATAGAGAAAAAGCCTCTAAATCTCTTTTACCCCGGATCAAATATCATATCCGTGGGAAGCTATGGATGTAACTTGAGGTGCCCATTTTGTCAGAACCACGAGATTTCCTATGATTTCGGGAAAGAGTATCCGTATGGCTACAGAGAGATGTCGCCAAAAGAGCTCGCTGAGATTGCCCTGGAGTATAAGTACGAGGGAAATATTGGTGTGGCTTTTACCTACAATGAGCCTCTGGTGGGCTATGAGTTTGTGGTGGACGCGGCCAAAGAGGTCCATGAGAGAGGTATGAAGACTGTTCTTGTGTCAAACGGATGCGTGTCAGCAGAAGTGGCGCAGCAGGTAATCCCACATATAGATGCCATGAATATTGATCTAAAGGGCTTTACCGACAGTTATTATAAGGATGTGCTCGGTGGCGACAGGAAGATGGTAATGGACTTTATAAGCATGGCGGCAAAAACCAGCCATGTTGAAGTCACAACTCTTGTGGTTCCCGGCTATAACGATGCAGAGGATGAGATAAAAGAGCTGTCGAAGTGGATAGCGTCTTTGGATGATGGCAGGGGAAAAGAGAAGGTCGCCCTCCATTTAAGCAGATATTTCCCGAGGTTTAAGCTGGAGAGACCTGCCACGGATGTAGGACTAATCTACCGGTTAAGAGATGTGGCAAAAAAAGAACTTGATCATGTATTTACAGGTAATTGCTAAAAATGTATAATGGTCGGGTATTTTATTTGGAGGACTATTATATGAGCGATTACGAAGAGAGAGAAGAGTGCTGCTGCGGAGCAGACGAGGGATGTGGCGACGGCGGATGCTGTGGCGGATCAGAAGGCGGATGCGGTGGATGCGGCGGATGCCATACATACGAGCCTGATTTTGAGGGTCAGAATATCGGTAAGACCTGCAGAACTCATTACACAGGAACATTTAATGACGGAACCAAGTTTGATTCATCCTATGACAGAGGAGAACCTTTAGAGTTTATCTGCGGAACAGGAATGATGATCCATGGTTTTGATAAGGCTGTTGCAACAATGAATGTCGGAGATATCATTGATATTCATCTTGAGCCTTCGGAAGCATACGGCGATGTTGATCCAAGTGCTTTTATTACAATGAATATTTCAGATCTTCCGGGATCAGAAGAGCTTACAGTTGACCAGAAGGTTTACCTTCAGGACATCTATGGAAGACCTATTCCTGTTAAGGTTACAGCCAAGGACGACACACAGATTACCTTCGATGCTAATCACGAGATGGCAGGCAAAGAGCTCAACTTTAAAATTGAACTTGTGGAAGTAAAATAAAGTTTCATTTTGGCTCCTTTTTGGGTGAAATAAATATTTATTTTCGCTAAATTTTATGCTTTTTTGTGTTGAAAACACCCTTTCTGTAGGTTAGTATTTAGTTAAGAACATAGGTAATTATGTTTAGGTTGTGAAAAAGTGTACAGGAGTAATGGATTATGAAGAAGTTAAGATTAAGAAGAGTACTTGCAATGACACTGACTGCTGTCATGACATTCACACTTCTTGCATGTGGTGCAACGAATGATGCGATTGTCGATGATCAGGCTGCTGTCAGAGGTCTGGAAGAGGGAGCCGGAGAGATCTGGATTGATGATGAGGCAATTGCCCTTGCAGGATCAGCTGCATCATCTCAGGCAGCACTTGATGCCTGCACTGCTGTATTTAATATCATGAATCAGCAGAGAGTAGCAAGAGGTCTTTCAGAGCTTGCCTGGAGCCAGCCACTTACAAATGCTGCACAGGTTCGTGCTAATGAGATCACAACAATGTTCTCACACACAAGACCTAACGGATCAGCATTCTGGACAGTTGATTCAAGTTGCCAGTATGGTGAGAATCTTGCTAAGCTGTATCAGTCAGCTGATGCTGTTTACACAGCATGGATGAATTCACCTACACACGCTGCTAACATTATGGATGGCGGATACAAGACAGTTGGTATCGCTATTTGCCAGACAGGCGACGGCAGCTGGTACTGGGCTCAGGAATTCGGATATTAAGACGAGACAAAGTTAAAAAAAGCACAGCCCTTGCTTGCAAGTGGCCTGTGCTTTTTTTGACTTTGGCGACCAAAACCATGAGGAAAAAAGTGGCGCGTCTTTATGCGACACGATTTCCGAATGGTTTTGGAGGATTGCGAGAGTGTAAGCGGAGCAATCCGTAGTCTTAATATATGTATATGCTTCATCGCGAGAACGCAGTGGAGCAATCCGTGAGTCAGTGGGGACGTTTCAGTTTGACTCATTTTGCTTCACAAAATGAGTCAAACTGAAACGTCCCCACTGACTCACTTCTTGCGAATGTGCTATAATATAGTTGACTATATAATACCTGGGGAGGTGTTACTATGTTTGGAAAATCATCAAAGGACATCTACATCAACAACGAAACAAGACCACTGTCTGTTTCAGGTTCCAATGACAATCCTTACATGCAGGAGATGCTCAGAGGCGAAGAGAAGCGCCGTGAGAAAAACCGCGATGACATTCACAACAGACAGAACGGTTACATCAAGTAAATATTGAAAACAAACAAAGCGCCTGCTTCTTTAACCTGAAGCAGGCGCTTTTTTGCAGTATAGCATTAAAGTCTGTCTATGGTACTCTCTGAGTATTTCTCATCGCAGTATTTGCAGCGGTAGATCTCTTTTTTCTCATCAGCGAGATAGAAGATCTGTGGCAGCTCCTGCTCGATTGAGGAGATACATCTTGGGTTGTGGCATCTGATAACTCCTGTGATCTCCTTAGGAAGAACTAAAGACCTCTTTTCGATGATCTCACCGGCCTTTATTACGTTTACCGTGATGTTGTGATCGATAAAAGCAAGTACGTCAAGGTCCAGGGAATCGATATCACATTCTACTTTAAGAATATCTTTTTTACCCATCGCCTTACTCTTGGCGTTCTTTATGATGGCAACTGTGGAATCGAGCTTATCAAGCCCAAGGTGTCTGTATATCTGCATGCTTTTTCCTGCCTGGATGTGGTCAAGAACAAAGCCTTCCTCTATTTTTCCAATATTAAGCATTATCTGTTCCTCCCGATTTATTTGATATTAAGAAGTGTGAGTATCAGAGCCATTCTTACATACAGTCCGTACTGAACCTGCTTAAAGTAAGCTGCCCTTGGGTCATCATCTATTTCAACGGATATCTCATTTACCCTTGGGAGAGGGTGGAGAATATACATACTCTCTTTGGCCTTTGCCATTTTCTCTTTGTTCAGGATGTAGAAATCTTTGAGTCTTATGTAGTCTTCCTCGTTGAAGAAACGTTCCTTCTGAACTCTTGTCATGTAGAGAAAATCAAGCTGAGGCATTACTTCTTCAAGCTTTATTACTTCTTCATAGGGGATGTTCTTTTGTGTGAGCATCTCTGTTATGTAGTCGGGAACCCTTAGCTCTTTTGGCGAAATAAAGATAAAGCGGATGCCTTCATATCTGCTGAGGGCATTTATAAGTGAGTGAACGGTTCTGCCGAATTTAAGGTCTCCGCAAAGGCCTATGGTAAAGTTCCCGAGCTTTCCATATAAAGACCTGATGGTGAGAAGGTCAGTTAGGGTCTGGGTCGGATGCTGATGTCCGCCGTCACCTGCGTTGATCACCGGGATTCCTGATTTGGTGGCCGCTACCATAGGAGCACCTTCCTTGGGGTGTCTCATGGCGCAGATATCTGCAAAGCAGGAGATTACCCTTATTGTGTCTGCAACGCTTTCTCCCTTGGCTGCTGAGGAATTTGATGCATCAGCAAAGCCAAGTGTCTTACCTCCTAGGCGCAGCATTGCGGTTTCAAAGGACAGTCTTGTTCTTGTGCTTGGCTCATAGAAGCAGGTTGCAAGGATCTTGCCGTCACACTTGTGAGCATAGCCCTCCATGTTCCTTTCTATATCGCCTGCCAGGTCAAAAAGCTCTTCCAGCTCCTCCACTGAAAAGTCCAGAGGATTCATCATGTGTCTTAATGTGTTCATACTCTCTCCCTATTATTTTTTTATACTTAATGTAAGCGCGTATCCTGAAATAGAATACGCGCTTAATTCATTAATTCGCTATGACTGTAAATGCCGACGCGGGAGCCGACAGATCTACAGGAATGTGAAAGTAAGTATTGTCGTCACCAAATACTTTGAAATATACATAACGGCTTGTCACATTAATGCTGTTGACAACGCCTTCGAAGAGAACAACTTTATTGCCACCGTCCAGATCGCATCTGCGAAGAGAAGGATTCATGGCATTTGAATAGGAATAGTAAATATGATTGTTATCAATAGTGAAACAATCGCATCTGTCTGAAGTAACCAGCTGCTGCTCGCCGTTTGTGAGATTGGTTCTCCAGAGGCTGTAGTTGGAGGTTCCGTTGAGGTAATAAAGGTATCCGTCCTTGACTACGGGGAAGAAATAAAAACCACTTATAACAGGAGTGGTAATATCGCCGTCCTTTGTATGGAGTGCGTGAATATCATGATCATTGCTAACGCCGGTGTAATAGATAATGCCGTTGTCATAACACATAGGAGAGATGAGCTCATCCGCCACCTGGGTGTTATCTTTCTTGTTGCACTTGATCTTGTGAAGAGTTCCGCCATTGGCATCTTTGATCTGATAGTAGAGGTATTCTCCGCAGAGCTGGGTCTCACCACAGAAATCTCTGACGAGGCAAACCTGATCGCGGCCCGAAGTCTTGCATCTGTAGATACCGTACTGTTTGGAAGCTGCGCCAAGACCTGTGACCTTGGAGGATTTGCTGGTGGAATCCATATAGAAATAAAGATATCCGTTAGCACCGCTGATATATTTGCAGCCCATGCTTGTAAGGCGCTTGGGCTTGGATTCATCAACATTCATGGAATAAAGGCATCCATCGTCATAAGCATTTGAAAAATATACCTTGCCGTCCATTTCAAAAAACAGACCGCCGTTTTGCATGTTGCCGGGAATATTACCTGAATCGGTGGGACTCATAGGGACATGTTTATCAATGAAATAGAGAGTAAGAGCACCGGTTATGACCAGAAGCATCAGTATGAAAAACAGTGCAAATTTCTTATTCATTCTTTTCCCTCCGCTTTTTATTATATAGCGAGTGTCTTCTTGCTATCAAGAAGTAATTTGTTATATCATTAATCATGTAAAATAATGGAAAAAGTACGTGGAGGAGCAGACACTTGGATTTAAAGGACCTGAGAAAACAGATAGATGAGATAGATTCTTCTTTAGTTGAACTATATGAAAAGAGAATGGAAGTCTCTTCAGCAATAGCTGATTACAAGATAGAAAACGGCAAAAAAGTTTATGACAGGGAGAGGGAGCTGGAGAAGATAAAGACAGTCAAGAGCCTAACCCATTCCGAGTTTAACAGTATCGGAGTGGAAGAGCTCTTTTCCCAGATAATGTCTATGTCAAGAAAGCTTCAGTATCAGAAGCTCTCTGAAAAAGGTGCATCGCTGAGACTCCCCTTTATTCAGATCGATTCTCTTTTGGATTCTGCCAGGAGAGTTTGCTACCAGGGGGCAGAGGGAGCTTATTCTGAAGAAGCGACCATCAGATTTTTCGGAGAGGGTGTAAACAGCTTTCACGTGGATACCTTCAGAGATGCCTTTGGAGCACTGGAGGATGGAAGCGCTGACTACGCGGTTCTTCCCATAGAGAATTCCACAGCGGGCATTGTTAGTGAAGTATACGACCTTCTTACTGAGTATGAGAATTACATTGTGGGAGAGCAGATAATTGACATAAAGCACTGTCTTTTAGGCGTTCCCGGAGCAAAGCTTGAGGACATACAGACTGTTTACTCACATCCCCAGTCACTGATGCAGTCATCAAGGTTCCTTGCAGAGCACAGTGATATCAAGCAGATAAGCATGAAGAACAATGCCTTTGCAGCAAGGAAGGTTGCGGAGGATAAAGACAAGACCCAGGCGGCCATAGCAAGTAAAAGGGCCGGAGAAATCTACGGCCTTGAGATAATAAAAGAGGCTATTAATCAGGCAGAGTCCAATTCCACAAGATTTATAGTTGTTACCAATCAAAAGGTATTCCTTAAGGGGGCAGGCAAGATCAGCCTGTGCCTTGAGATTCCTCATGAGGCAGGATCTTTGTATCACATCATGTCACACTTTATCTACAACGGTCTTAACATGACCAAGATAGAGTCAAGGCCCATTGAGGACAGAAATTGGGAGTACAGATTCTTTATTGACTTCGACGGAAACCTTGAGGACAGTTCAGTTAAGAACGCTCTAAGAGGCCTTAGAGAAGAAGCGAAGATGATGAAGATTCTTGGAAATTACTAATTAGCATTTTAAGGAGCGAATATGACCGGTGAAGTTTTTGCAGCAATTGATGTTGGCTCATATGAAATGGCAATGAAGATCTTTGAGCTCTCCGACAAGAATGGAGTAAGGGAGCTTGATCACGTAAGACATCGCATGGATCTGGGTACGGAGACCTACGCCAAGGGAACCATAAGCAGCAGCCACGTTGATGAGCTTATAAGGATCCTCTCGGAGTTTCGCCAGAAGATGAAGGAGTACGGGGCAACTCACTACAAGGCCTACGGAACCAGTGCTATCAGAGAGACCAGAGATATCGTGATCCTTCAGGAGCTCATCAGGCAGAGGACCCATCTGCATATCGATGTCCTGAGTAACTCTGAACAGAGATTTCTTGATTACAAGTCCATCGCTCTTAAGAATGAACAGTTCCAGGAGGTTATCAAAAAACCTACTGCAATCATCGATATAGGCGGCGGAAGTATTCAGATATCGCTGTTTGAAAAGGATGCTCTTATCGCAACCCAGAACCTTAAGACCGGTGTTTTAAGGCTAAATGCTGTCATGCAGACAGTACATGCCACAAGAAGAGAGTATCCCGAGCTTATTTCTGAACTTGTAAATTCACAGCTCGCTGTCTTTTCCAAGATGTATTTAAAAGACAGAAGAGTTGAAAACCTGATAATTATCGACGACTATGTATCACCGGTACTTAGAAGAGTCAAGAGCAAAGGGGGTCTCGTAGGCTATGCTTCCAATGCAGAATACAGTCAGGTCCTTGCCAATGCAGCAGATATCAATGCGAGAGAGGTAGCAAAGAGACTCGATATCCCCGAAGAGAATGTTTCGCTTCTTTATGTTTCGGGAATCCTAATAAAGTGCATCATGGATATCACAAACGCAGAGAACCTCTGGGCTCCGGGCGTTACGCTCTGCGATGGCATAGCATATGAGTACGCTGAGAAAAAGAACTTTATAAAATCGCCACACGATTTCGAACACGATATCATTTCCTGTGCCCAGAATATCTCAAAGAGATACATGGGAAGTAAATCAAGGCGTGAGACTCTGCAGCAGATTGCGCTTGCGATATTTGATAACACCAAGAAGTTCCATGGCCTTGGCAAGAGGGAACGCCTTCTTTTGCAGGTTGCAACAATGCTCCATGACTGCGGTAAATACATCAGTATGGTCAACCTCGGAGACTGCTCCTACAACATCATCATGTCAACGGAGATCATAGGTCTTTCTCACAAGGAGAGGACCATTGTGGCCAACGTTGTAAGGTACAATCACGAAGAATTCGACTACTTCGGCAGCAAGAGTCCTTATCTCGAGGGCCTTTCACAGGAGGAATACCTTGTGATTGCCAAGCTCACGGCAATCCTTCGTGTTGCCAACGGCCTTGACAGGACACACAAGCAGAAGTTCAAGGACATTAAGGTCAGCATAAAAGACAAGCAGCTTATCATCAACATTGATACAAGGGCGGACATCACGCTGGAGAAGGGCCTGTTTACCAACAGGGCAGCCTTCTTTGAAGAAGTATTTGGCATAATGCCGGTCATCAAACAAAAGAAAATGATGTGAGGAATAGCAAATGGCAAAAGACAAGTCATCCATCAATTTTGAAGATCCAAAACTGTATATAAACAGAGAGCTCAGCTGGCTGCAATTCAACGCAAGAGTGCTCTCCGAGGCTGAGGATACATCCAATCCGCTATTTGAGAGACTTAAGTTCCTCTCTATTTCTGCCAGTAACCTTGATGAGTTTTTCATGGTCAGGGTAGCTTCATTAAAAGACATGATCAACGCCGGCTACAAAAAGCCTGACATCGCCGGAATGACTGCAAGAGAGCAGCTTGAGAAGGTTTTGGAGCAGGTTCACAGCTTTGTAGATAAGCAATATGACATCTACAACACTCAGCTTAAGCCTCTTTTACTTGAAAAGGGCCTTGAGGTTGCAGGAGAGGAGGGCCTTACTTCCAAAGAGATCGAGTTTGTCGACAGATACTTCGATGAGTATGTGTATCCGGTTCTCACACCGATGGCTGTGGATTCTTCAAGACCGTTCCCACTTATCAGGAACAAGTCTTTAAATATCGCAGCTCTTCTTAAGAAGAAAGAGAAAAGCGATGAGATCGACTTTGCAACGGTTCAGGTTCCTGACGTACTTCCAAGAATTCTTGAGATACCGGAGGGGGATGACAGTGACAAGCCAAGGAAGGTCATTCTTCTTGAGAAGATAATCCTTCGCAACATGCACAAGCTCTTTTTAAACTATGATGTTATTACCTGCTCGGCCTACAGAGTAGGAAGAAATGCCGATCTTTCAATCGATGAGGACGAAGCGGAAGATCTTTTAAAAGAGATCGAGAAGCAAATCAAGCGTCGTCAGTGGGGACAGGCCATCAGACTTGAAGTTGAAAAGGGTATTGATAAAAAGCTTCTTAAAAAGATAACTTCAGAACTTGAAGTGGAAGATAACGAGATTTACAGCATCGAAGGCCCGATCGACCTGACCTTCCTTATGAAGATGTACAAGCTCGAGGGCTTTGATGATCTCAAGGAACACAGCTATTATCCTCCTCAGAGCGTTCCGGAATTTGAGACGGGAGAGAACATCTTTGATGTGATCTCAAAGGGCGATATCCTTATGCATCATCCATATCAGACCTTTGAGAATGTGGTTAAGTTTGTTGAGATGGCAGCTGTGGATCCCGATGTTCTTGCTATCAAGCAGACACTTTACAGAGTCAGCGGTAATTCGCCCATCATTGCAGCTCTTGCCAAGGCTGCCGACAACGGCAAGCAGGTAACGGTTCTGGTTGAGCTCAAGGCAAGATTCGATGAAGAGAACAACATCGTCTGGGCCAAGATGCTTGAGAAAGCCGGATGTCATGTAATATATGGTCTTGTTGGACTTAAGACCCACTGTAAGATAACACTCGTTGTAAGACGTGAAGAGGACGGCATAAAGAGATACGTCCACCTCGGAACCGGTAACTACAACGATTCAACAGCCAAGCAGTACACTGACGTTGGTCTCTTTACCTGTGCACCGGCATTTGGTGAGGATGCAACGGCTGTATTTAATATGCTCTCAGGTTACAGCGAGCCCCTTGGATGGAATAAGCTTGCCATTGCGCCTCTCTGGCTCAAGGACAGGATCATTGACCTTATAAAGAGAGAAGAAGAGCATGCACGTATGGGCGAGAGGGCAAGGATAGTTGCCAAGATGAACGCAATCTGCCACAAGGACGTTATTGCAGAGCTCTACAGAGCCAGCAGCGTCGGCGTTAAGGTTGATCTCATAGTAAGAGGTATATGCTGTCTCAGAGCAGGCGTAGAGGGAGTGAGTGAGAATATCACCGTCAGATCCATCGTCGGAAACTTCCTTGAGCACAGCAGGATATTCTACTTTGAGAACGGCGGAAGCCCAGAGATGTATGCTTCAAGTGCTGACTGGATGCCAAGAAACCTTGAACGAAGGGTTGAGATTCTTTTCCCTGTGGAGGATGCAGTTCTTAAGGAGAAGCTCTGGCATATTCTTGACGTTGAGCTTAAGGACACAGAGAAGGCTCATATCATGAACAGCAAGGGCGTTTATGAGAAGATATCCGAAAGGAACCTTGAGGGAACAGAGAGAGTCAACTCTCAGATGGTATTTGGAAAAGAAGCTGTGGAGGCGGTTGAAAGACATGACCCGGGTAGCAGCAGAGTCTTTATACCGGAGATGAATCCAAAAGCATAATAAACAGATAGGGGAATTTATAACAATGAGATATATACTGGCTTCCGGATCGCCGAGAAGAAAGGAACTCCTTTCAAAGATCATACCGGAATTTGAGATAATTCCTGCCGTTTCAGAAGAAGTAATGACCAAAGAGCTTCCGTCTGAAATTGTTGAGGAACTCTCTTTTCAGAAGGCCGAAGAAATATTTAACAAAACTTTTACGAATGAAGAGGACACACTTGTTGTAATAGGCGCAGACACCGTTGTATCATATAATCATAAGATACTCGGTAAACCGTCAGACAGAAGCGATGCTTACAAAATGGTTGAAATGCTCTCGGGCAAGGCCCACAGCGTTTACACCGGAGTCAGCGTCTTCTGGAATGATAAGGGACTATTAAAGAGCTTCACCTTTTCAGAATGCACCGATGTTGATGTGGCATCAATGTCCGCTGATGAGATCAATTGGTACGTTGGCAGCGGCGAGTGCGATGACAAGGCAGGAGCCTACGGCATACAGGGGCTTTTTGCAAGGTTCATAACCGGTATCAAGGGTGATTATTACAATGTAATGGGACTTCCTGTGGCAAGGCTTTACAAAGAACTCAAAGAACATGGACTATTATGAGAGGTATGGAGGAAAAGTTTATGCATGAGTATGACGAGGCTGTAATCAGATGTTTTCTTGAAAACCAGGGGCAGCTGTTTCCTGAGGATGTAGCATCCAATGAGGAAGAGGCTGAAGCTTTTCTTGAAGACTGCATGGCAGTAGTTGTTGAAGGAGTTGAAGAGGTAGAAGAATACTTCGAGGAATCCGGCGTCGATACAGAGGGCGGAAATGTTCTTGATGCGGACGAGGTATTTGATATCGGAGACGGAAGATACTTAATAGTTGAGGGATAAAATGGACAAAAAGATATTCTTTTTTGATCTGGATGGGACACTTCTTAATTCAGAAAAAAAGATTACTCCGAATACTTTAGATGCCCTGAAGAGATTCACTGATTCAGGGCATTATTTTTGTATAAATACAGGAAGGGCGATAGATAGCGCAAAGGCGGTTTACGACGGACTGGGGCTTGATTTTAAAGGAAGCTTTCTGTGCGGATCAAACGGAACTGAGATATACAGCGTCGATGAACAGAAATACGTATATAAGACCGGAGTTCCGCTGGAGCTTGTTGAGAGCATCCTCGACCTTGCAGAGGAGTATGACATGCACTGTCATACCTACAATGAGGATCACATTGTATCAAGACATGACAATGAGTGCATGCAGTACTACAGAAGAGTCATCAAGACTCCGCTTACCGTCACTGATGATGTAATGGCCTATTTGAAACAGCCACCTTCCAAGATGATAGCAATCGAGCTTCATGACAGAGAAAAGCAGGAGAGATTCAGACTGGCACTACAGGAAATGGTAGGGGATAGGCTTACTCTTTTGTATTCAAATCCCAATTATATGGAGATATTCCCTTCCGAGGCCGGAAAGGGCAGTGCAGTCAAAAGACTCGCCGGTATCCTTGGGGTTGACGAAAAGAATACCTACGCTGCAGGTGATGAGCAGAATGACATCTCCATGATCGAGGCAGCCGGATGCGGAATCGCCATGATAAACGGAACGGACCTTGTAAAAGAGTCTGCTGATGTAGTGACAAGGTTTGACAACGACCACGACGGTCTTGCTGAGTTTATTCTGGGCGCGATATAAATTTGGTGTTGTCTGCATCACTTTAATGTGCTAAACTAAACAAGGTTTTGTATAAAATTAGAAGAAAAGAGGATTTTGCCATGAATATAGTTTGTCTTGACCTTGAAGGAGTACTGGTACCTGAGATTTGGATCGCCTTTTCACAGGCCAGCGGAATACCTGAGCTTAAGAGAACAACCAGAGATGAGCCTGATTATGACAAGCTCATGAGATGGCGTATCGGAATCCTTAAGGAGCATGGCCTTGGACTTAAAGAGATCCAGGATACCATAAGAACCATAGATCCGCTTCCGGGAGCAAAAGAGTTTTTGGACGAGCTCAGAAGTCTTACCCAGGTTATTATCATAAGCGATACCTTCACTCAGTTTGCAACTCCTCTTATGGAGAAGCTTGGATGGCCGACAATCTTCTGCAACAGCCTTGAGGTTGCCGAAAGCGGAGAGATCACAGGCTTTAAGATGAGAATCGAGAACTCCAAGCTCACAACCGTTAAGGCACTTCAGTCTATCGGTTATGATACTATAGCCAGCGGAGACAGCTACAATGATCTTGCCATGATCGAGGCCTCCAGGAATGGATTTTTATTCAGGACTACAGATAAGATAAAAGAGGATTATCCTCATCTTCAGGCTTTTGAGGAATATAGCGATCTTCTTGCAGCAATAAAAAATGTTTTATAAAGTCTTAATACTATTTGGATTGTAATAGCGTGAATAATTATTTAAAATTATATTAACTATTAACGTGCAGTAAGGAAAGAATTGAGGAACCGTATGTGGAATTACGGCTACGCAATCCATAGCTTATTCATACTATTTATAATCCTGCTGTTTTATTTTTCATTACCCAGGCTTTCAGTTAAGATCAATAGGACATTTTTGTATCTTTTGTGGGTTGAAAGTGCAGTTTTATTCTTTGATATCATTGCAAGCTGGGCTGACAGTAATATTTCAGAGGTGAGCTTATCGGTAGCTCATCTTTTGAATGTCTGCTACTTTGCATTCTTTTTCAACAGAGCTCTTGCATTTTTCGAATTTACTTCAATTGTATTTAAACGCAATTATGCTTCGAACAGGGCTGTTTTAGCCCTTGTTTGTGTGCCATTTGGTGCGGGATTTTTGTTTAGCTTTTTAAGCCCCTGGACCGGACTTATATATAACTTGGATGGCGGGCAGTATCACAACGGACCATATTATTTCCTTCTGTATTATGTTTCATATTTCTATATAGCATTTTCTGTTTATGTCACTCTTAAGTATAAAAATACTGTCAGGAGAAGATATTTTTTCACGATGCTGTTTTATAATGCCGTGCTTTTAGCCGGGATTATTTTCAGAAAAATCTTTCCATCATATCTGCTTATGGATAGCTTCTGTTTAATTGCGATAATTACTGCATATCTGGCATTTGGTAATCCGGAGTTTTATCTTGAGACAAGAGGAAAAATTTTCAACAGTAATGCCTTTAGGGATTATTTCGAAGAGAACAACGGAAAGTTAAAACATAAGATTTTGGGTATAGTTATCCATAATTATATGGAAATGAGAGACATTTATGGCGGAAGGCAGCTGGATCAGGGACTTACTCTGATAAGCCAGTATCTTTTAACTGCATTCCCTGAATATGATGCATTTTATTACAGAAACGGAAGATTCTTTTTGGTCAGCGATAAGGAAATGCCTCTGGAGAAGGCTGTAGAAGTTATCAGAGAGAGGTTTAGGAATCCATGGGTATCTGAGAACCTGGAGATTTATTTGGAGGTTGCTTTTTGCGGAGCTCTTGTAAACGGGAAAGTTGCTTCATCCGATTTCCTTTTAAGTACAATTATGGATGCCATGGAGAAGGCTGATAAGGGAGACCTTAAAGAGACTGTAGTTGTAACCGAGAAAGATTTAAATGAATATGTAGATAAGGCTGCCCTCAAGAAGAACCTTGAGTATGCTGTAGAGCATGATAAGGTTGAGGTCTTCTTCCAGCCCTTTATAGAAGCAAAAAGCGGAAAGCTCGTAGGAGCAGAGGCACTGGCCAGGATAAGGGATGAAAAGGGCAATATCATTCCTCCCGGTTTATTTATCCCTGTGGCTGAGGCAAACGGCAGGATCAATGCTCTCGGAGAACAGATATTTGAGAAAGCATGTAGGTTTGCTTCAGATTACAATATGACAGATATGGGAATGAAGTGGGTGAGCGTCAATCTTTCTCCTGCTCAGTTCATAAAAAGAGATCTGGCGGAAAGATATGCTTCCATAGTTGAAAGGTATGGTGTTGATCCGGAGAAGATACACCTTGAGATAACCGAGGTATCCCTTGCAGATGAGAGCATAATGAACAAACAGGTTCAGGCCATGATAGATAAGGGCTTTAAATTTGCGCTGGATGACTACGGAACGGGATCGTCAAATCTGTCCAGAATAAAGAGCTATCCCTTTGTTGATATTAAGATCGATATGAGTGTTGTATGGGACTATTGCAAAAAGCCTGACGAGATTCTTCCCAGCATGATATCGACTTTTAAACGCATGGGATTTAAGACCACATGTGAAGGAATAGAAGATGATAAAATGAGAAAGATAGTAACAGAGCTTGGAGTTGACTATCTTCAGGGATATTACTATTCCAAACCGATTCCCATGGATGAGTTTATAAAGAAATACAGCAGTTGCAATTTGCCGGGCAATCCCATATAATACGAACTGTTGCAAGCTAAAGTTTATTATATGAGGATTTATTAAATGATCAGTGCAAACAATGTAACCCTTAGAGTCGGTAAAAAGGCTCTTTTTGAAGATGTAAACATCAAATTCACAGAAGGTAACTGCTATGGCATCATTGGTGCCAACGGAGCAGGTAAATCTACATTTCTTAAGATCCTGTCAGGACAGATAGAGACCACCAACGGAGATATCGCTATAACTCCCGGTGAGCGTCTTTCTTTCCTTGAACAGGATCACTTTAAGTACGATGATAACGTTGTTCTTGATACCGTTATGGGCGGAAATGCCCGTCTCCTTGAGGTAATGAAGGAGAAGGATGCAATCTACGCCAAAGAGGATTTCTCTGACGAGGACGGAATAAGAGCGAGTGAGCTTGAGGCTGAGTTTGCCGAGATGAACGGATGGGAAGCTGAGTCAGATGCCGAGAGCCTTCTTAACGGACTTGGCATTGAGACAGAGAACCACTACAAGCTTATGAAGGAACTTGACGGTAATCAGAAGGTCAAGGTTCTTCTTGCGAGAGCTCTTTTCGGAAATCCCGATATTCTGCTTCTCGACGAGCCTACCAACCACCTGGATCTGGATGCTATTGCATGGCTTGAGGAGTTCCTCATCAATTATGAGAACATCGTTATTGTAGTATCCCACGACAGATACTTCCTTAATAAGGTATGTACATACATTGCTGATATCGATTACGGCAAGATCCAGCTCTATGCCGGTAACTATGACTTCTGGTATGAGTCTTCACAGCTCATGATCCGCCAGATGAAGGAAGCCAACAAAAAGAAAGAGGAGCAGATCAAGGAACTTAAAGAGTTCATTGCAAGATTCTCCGCCAATGCTTCAAAGTCCAAGCAGGCTACTTCAAGAAAAAGAGCTCTTGAGAAGATCGAGCTTGATACCATCAAGCCTTCAAGCAGAAAGTATCCTTACATTGACTTCAGACCTGACCGTGAGATCGGTAATGAAGTCCTTACCGTTGACGGAATCTCCAAGACCATTAACGGCGAAAAGGTCCTTGATAATATCTCATTCGTAGTTCAGCACGATGATAAGATCGCCTTTGTAGGCGGTAACGAGCTGGCTAAGACAACTCTTTTCCAGATCCTTATGGGAGAGATCGAGCCGGATGAGGGAACCTACAAGTGGGGCGTAACAACTTCACAGGCGTACTTCCCCAAGGATAATACAAAAGAGTTTGACAACGATTACAACATCACAGAGTGGCTTACAGGTTATTCAGAGATCAAGGATTCCACTTATGTAAGAGGTTTCCTTGGACGTATGCTCTTTGCAGGTGAGGACGGAATCAAGAAGGTTAAGGTCCTTTCCGGAGGAGAGAAGGTAAGATGTCTTCTTTCAAAGATGATGATCAGCGGTGCTAACTGCCTTATCTTCGATGAGCCTACGAACCACCTTGATATGGAGTCAATCTCCGCACTTAATGACGGAATGATCAAGTTCCCGGGCGTTGAGCTTTTTGCCTGCAGAGACCATCAGGTTGTACAGACAACAGCCAACAGGATCATGGAGATCCTTCCGGACGGAACACTTGTGGATAAGAGATCCACATACGATGAGTACCTTGAAAATGATGAGATGGCCAGAAAGCGTACAGTTTATAACACTGTTGCTGATGAGGAAGAAGACGACTAATCACGTCTTTATATAAATAAGGTCAATATCTATATAGGAGGAGCAGTTATGCAGGAGTACAGTCCAGTAAAAGAGGGAAAAGTTCGTGAGATCTACGATATCGGTGAGAACCTTATCATGGTTGCTACCGACAGAATCTCAGCATTTGACGTGATCCTTAAGAACAAGGTCACAAAGAAGGGTGCAGTTCTTACACAGATGTCAAAGTTCTGGTTTGATCTGACCAAAGACATTGTAAAGAACCACATGATCAGTACAGATACGGCAGATATGCCTGAGTTTTTCAGATCACCTAAGTTTACAGGTAACAGTATGCTCTGTAAAAAGCTGACAATGCTTCCTATAGAGTGCATCGTAAGAGGATATATAACAGGTTCAGGCTGGAAGAGCTACGTTCAGGACGGAACAGTATGCGGAATCAAGCTCCCCGAGGGACTTAAGGAGTGCGACAAGATCCCTGAACCCATCTACACACCAAGCACCAAGGCTGAGATCGGTGATCACGATGAGAACATCGATTTTGACCGCAGCGTAGAAGTTCTTGAGAGAGACTTCCCCGGACACGGCCTTGAATATGCTACCAAGATAAGAGACTACACAATAGCTCTTTACAAGAAATGTGCAGAGTACGCCCTCACAAAGGGAATCATCATTGCAGACACCAAGTTTGAGTTTGGCCTTGATGAGAACGGAGAGGTAGTTATCGGTGATGAGATGCTCACACCCGACAGCTCACGTTTCTGGCCTGTAGATGGATATGAGCCAGGTCATGACCAGCCTTCCTTCGACAAGCAGTTTGTACGTAACTACTTAAAGGCTAATCCTGAGTGCGACTACAACCTTCCTCAGGAAGTCATCGACAAGACCATCGACAAATACCTTGAGGCTTACAGACTCCTCACAGGAAAAGAGCTAGAGATCTGAATAAGAATATGATAAAAAATACCGCTCGGACGAGTTATCGGTCCGGGCGGTTTATTTTTGTCATTATTTAATCGTCTACATCGAAGTGCTCAAGGACGTTCTTCTTAGCTTCGGATCTTGAGTCGCCGTGCTTTACCATGAGCATTGTGAAGAATGCCAGGGTTGAGAAGATAAAGGCGTAAGGGAACAGTGTCCTGTAGGATACGTGTTCAAGAAGGAAGCCTGAAAGGATAGGAGTAAATACCTGAGCTGCCATTGAGAAGGTGTAGTAGGTTCCGGTGTACTTGCCGATGTCGCCTGATTTACTCATCTCAACTACCATAGGATAGGAGTTTACGTTGATGGCTGCCCAGCCGATTCCGATTATTGCGAAAAAGACATTGACGATTCCGCTATATACAGGCATCAGCGCTGCTACGAGATAGCATATACTCATGAGTACAACGCCAAAAAGAATAACTTTCTTACGGCCTATCTTGCTGGAAACAATACCTACGGGAACATAGCTGATGATGGCTGCAACCATGGCAATCATCATTGTCATTGCGTAGCCGTCGCCGTTAAGGTGCCATACTTCGCTGACATATCTTGTATAAGCAGTGGTAACGGCGTTGTAGGCCATGTACCAGAAGGCTACAGATAATAATAGGAATACAAGGCTCTTAAATACGTCCTTTGGAAGAGCTTTGCCTTTGTTTGCATCGTTCCCTTCTTCATTTTCAAGTTCTTCACCAAGGGAGTGAAGTCCGCCTTCTTCCTGTATCTTTTTGGCGATGACAGGCTCTTTTACCGTAAGAAGAAGTACCAGGACTGCTATGCACATGATCGCAAGTACTCCGCACATGATTGGAGTGTAGTTGACTTCAGCGGCTGAAGTATTGCTGTCAATGAATACCATGGTAAGAACCAGGGTGAAAGCACCACCGAGAGCTCCCATGAGATTGATTATGGCGTTCGCTGAGCTTCGTAGCGGAGCCGGTGTAAGATCGGGCATAAGCGATACGGCCGGTGATCTGTAAGTGCCCATGGCTACAAGAAGAAGCAGAAGCACTATAATAAAGAAGATAAGGTTGCCGGATGGCTTTGCTACCTGGATGAGCACGAAGTAAAGTACCATGGCTGAGATAGTTCCGAATAAGATGTACGGAGTTCTTTTTCCGAGCTTTGTGTCTGTCTTGTCGGAGAGAGCTCCGAAAAGCGGAAGAAGAAACAGCGCCAGGACATTGTCCAGGGCCATTATAACGCCGGTAAGAGTTTCGCCCAGGCCAAAGTTGTATTTAAGTATCTTTGGAATCTCGTTGTCGTAGAACTGCCAGAAAGCCGTGATGGACAAAAATGCAAGTCCGATTAGAATGGTTCTCCTATAATTTAGTTTCATTTCCCCAAAATCTCCCTTTTTGTATAGGATATGAATTAAGAATAGTGTAAAAATAAACTTTTTACAATCACTTCACAGAATTTTTTCCATTATAGGCACTATATTTCTTGCGTAATCAAAGAAGACAATGTAAAATAGTTGGCGGACAAGTTATAAATTTATCAATTTCAGGAAGTGGTTTGATGGTTACAATCAAGGTTTTATGCATAGTTCTGGCAGTTTTGGCAGTTCTTTATTTACTTATTATTATGCCAAGAATGACAAGGAGACCTGACAGGGAACCATACCTGAATGTCCTTTATGCTCACAGGGGACTTCATGATAACAATACCGATGCTCCGGAGAACACAATGGCCGCTTTTGGCAAGGCTGTCACGGCAGGATATGGCATTGAGTGCGATGTTCAGCTTACAAAAGACGGTGTTCCGGTAATATTCCACGATTTCACACTGGCAAGAGTAGCAAGATACTCAGATGGTGAGATTCCGGAAGATGCAGTCAGAAACGAAGATGGCAGCGTGGGAGTATCAGGTAAGGTTATTGATTACACCTTTGAGGAACTTCAGAAGTTTCATATTTTAAATTCTGAAGAAAAGATACCGAGGTTTGAAGATTTTCTTAAGCTTGTAGATGGAAAGGTTCCGCTTATCATTGAGCTTAAGATCGAGCGAGGAGATTTGTCCGTATGTCCTAAGGTAGATACGCTTCTTAGAAACTACAAGGGTGTGTACTGTATTGAATCTTTTAATCCGTTGGGGATAATCTGGTACAGAAGACATCGCCCCGAAATTTTCAGGGGTCAGCTTTCGGATCAGTTCCACAGGGATAAGCCCGAGGAATTTAGAGGAGCACTGTATTTTATACTCACCAATCTGTTTTTCAATTTTTTGGCAAAACCGGATTTTATTGCGTTTAACCGCAAATATCCAAAGAGTTTTTCGATGCAGCTTTGCAGACATTTGTACAAATGTGTTACCGCTGCCTGGACCATCAAGGACCAGGAGCAGCTTGAAGCAGCAAAAGAGGACTTTGACATTTATATTTTTGACAGCTTTATACCATCATAAGGTAATTCCTGTGTATTAATCACACAGTAGTTATAAAAAAATGTATATATGAAAGGTTACCGGACTGTATTCCGGTAAGAAAGGTAAAAACATGGCGAACAAATGGGTTTATATGTTTAGTGAAGGTGACATGACAATGCGTAACCTCCTCGGTGGTAAGGGTGCTAACCTTGCTGAGATGACAAGCATTGGCCTTCCGGTACCACAGGGCTTCACAATCACAACAGAGGCTTGTACACAGTATTACGAGGATGGTCGTAAGATTAACGACGAGATCATGGCTCAGGCTATGGAAGGCGTTAAGAAGATGGAAGAGATCAACGGCAAGAAGTTTGGTGATCTTCAGAATCCTCTCCTTGTTTCCGTTCGTTCAGGTGCTCGTGCATCTATGCCTGGTATGATGGATACAATCCTTAACCTTGGTCTTAATGACGAAGTTGTAGCAGCTATGATCAAGGGCAATCCTGATCCTGCTTTCGAGCGTTTCGTATATGATTCATATCGTCGTTTCATTCAGATGTTCTCTGATGTAGTTATGGAGGTTGGTAAGAAGTACTTCGAGCAGCTTATCGACCAGATGAAAGAGAAGAAGGGCGTTAAGTTTGACGTTGACCTTACAGCAGCAGATCTTAAAGAGCTTGCTGAGCAGTTCAAGGCTGAGTACAAGAACCAGCTTGGTAAGGACTTCCCTTCAGATCCAGTAGAGCAGCTTAAGCTTGCTATCGAGGCTGTATTCCGTTCATGGGATAACCCTCGTGCTAACGTATATCGTCGTGACAACGACATCCCTTACTCATGGGGAACAGCTGTTAACGTAATGCCTATGGTATTCGGTAACCTTAACAATGAGTCAGGTACAGGTGTTGCATTCACACGTGACCCTGCTACAGGTGAGAACAAGCTCATGGGTGAGTTCCTTATCAACGCTCAGGGTGAGGACGTAGTTGCAGGTGTTCGTACACCTATGCCAATCGCTCAGATGGAGAAGGAATTCCCTGAGGCTTATGCAGAGTTCATCAAGGTTTGTGAGACTCTTGAGAATCACTACCATGACATGCAGGATATGGAGTTCACAGTAGAGAACAAGAAGCTCTACATGCTTCAGTGCCGTAACGGTAAGAGAACAGCTCCTGCTGCTCTTAAGATCGCTTGCGACCTGGTTGACGAGGGACACAAGACTCCTGAAGAGGCAGTTGCAATGATCGATCCTCGTAACCTTGATACACTTCTTCACCCTCAGTTCGACGCTGCTGCACTTAAGGCTGCTACTCCTCTTGGAAAGGGTCTTGGCGCATCACCCGGAGCTGCTTGCGGTAAGGTTGTATTCACAGCTGATGACGCTGTAGCTTGGGCTGAGAGAGGCGAGAAGGTTGTTCTTGTTCGTCTTGAGACTTCACCTGAGGATATCACAGGTATGAAGGCTGCTCAGGGTATCCTTACAGTTCGTGGTGGTATGACATCACACGCTGCCGTAGTTGCTCGTGGTATGGGTGAGTGCTGCGTATCAGGTTGTGGCGACATCAACATGGACGAGGAGAACAAGAAGTTCACTCTTGCAGGAAAAGAGTTCCACGAGGGAGATTACATCTCAATCGATGGTACAACAGGTAACATTTACGATGGTCAGATCGCAACAGTTGATGCTAAGATCGCCGGCGAGTTCGGACGTATTATGGCATGGGCTGATGAGTTCAGAAGACTTAAGGTTCGTACAAACGCTGATACACCTGCTGATGCTAAGAAGGCTAGAGAGCTTGGTGCTGAGGGTATCGGTCTTTGCCGTACAGAGCACATGTTCTTCGAGGAAGACAGAATTGCTGCTTTCCGTGAGATGATCTGCTCAGATACAGTAGAAGAGAGAGAAGCTGCTCTTGAGAAGATCCTTCCTTATCAGCAGAACGACTTCAAGCAGCTCTATGAGGCTCTTGAGGGATGCCCTGTTACAATCAGATTCCTTGATCCACCTCTTCACGAGTTCGTTCCTACAACTGAGGACGAGATCAAGAAGCTTGCTGACGCTAAGGGCAAGAGCGTAGACGAGATCAAGGCTATCATCAATTCTCTTCACGAGTTCAACCCTATGATGGGTCACAGAGGATGCCGTCTTGCAGTTACATATCCTGAGATCGCTAAGATGCAGACAAAGGCTGTTATCCGCGCTGCTCTTGAAGTACAGAAGGCTCACTCAGACTGGAACGTTAAGCCTGAGATCATGATCCCTCTTGTATGCGAAGTTAAGGAGCTTAAGTTTGTTAAGCAGGTAGTAGTAGAGACAGCTGATGCTGAGATCGCTGCTGCAGGTGCTAAGCTTGACTACGAAGTTGGTACAATGATCGAGATCCCCAGAGCTGCTCTTACAGCTGATGAGATCGCTAAGGAAGCTGACTTCTTCTGCTTCGGTACAAACGACCTTACACAGATGACATTCGGATTCTCACGTGATGACGCTGGTAAGTTCCTCAATGCATACTATGACACCAAGATCTTTGAGAACGATCCATTTGCTAAGCTTGACCAGACAGGTGTTGGTAAGCTCATGGAGATGTCACTTAAGCTTGGTAAGCCTGTAAATCCTTCACTTCACGTAGGTATCTGCGGAGAGCACGGTGGAGATCCTTCATCAGTTGAGTTCTGCCACAAGATCGGACTTGACTATGTATCATGCTCACCTTTCCGTGTTCCTGTTGCAAGACTTGCTGCTGCTCAGGCTGCTATCGCTGAGAAGGCTGAGAAGAAGTGCGACAAGTGTGGTGCAGACACAAAGTCTTTCGTAGATGATGAGACAAAGGCTAAGCTTGAAGAGGCTGCAAAGAAGGCTGAGGAGATCGCTAAGGAGCTCGCTGAGCAGTCAGCTGAGGTTGCCAAGGCTGGTCTTGAGGGTCTTAAGGCAGGCGTTGACGCTGCAGTTAAGGCTTACAAAGAGGCTAGAAACAAATAATTGATCATTAAATGATCTTTAGAGAACCATCCAATACGGGTGGTTCTCTTTTTTATGATAAAATAGGGGATGTTGGAGGTTTAAGATGCGAGGAATAGACTTACACACACATTCAAACTGCTCAGATGGCACATTTTCGGTAAAAGAGCTGATGGACTATGCCCATGAGAAGAACCTTTCCGCCATTGCCCTTACCGACCATGACACTGTGGATGGCCTTGACGAGGGAGCTTTATATGTAAAAGAGAATTACCCTGATATGGAGTTTGTCCCGGGGATTGAGTTTTCTACTGTGGAAGAGGGGAAGGATGTTCATATTGTCGGACTCTATATAGATCACCACAATACTGAATTTACCGGTAAGCTACAGCAGTTCATAGACTCAAGAACTGAGAGAAACAAGAAGATGTGCAAAAAGCTATCTGAGGAAGCCGGCATTCCAATATCCTACGAGGAGCTTGTCAGCTCTTTTCCCGGTGCCGTTCTCACAAGAGCCCATTATGCCAAATTCATGGTGGACAGGGGATATGCAAAGAACAGAAACGAGGTATTTGATAAATACATAGGAGATAACTGCCCATACTACGTTGAAAGAGAAAAGATATCACCGGAGGAAGCCATTGGCTATGTGCTTGAGGCAGGTGGAGTACCAATCCTGGCACATCCCATACTGTATCATATGAGCGACAGAAAGCTTGATGCTCTGGTGGCAAGGCTAAAAGGCGCGGGACTTAAAGGGATTGAAGCTATCTATTCAACCTACAGTCCCTCAGAAGAGAGGCAGATTAAAGAACTTGCTGTCAAGTATGACCTTGCTGTAAGCGGAGGCTCTGACTTCCATGGAGCCAATAAACCAAAGATTGATTTAGGGACGGGGATGGGGAAACTGTTCCTTCCAGAGGACCTTCTGGGCCCCATAAAAGAGATGTCTCTTTTTTATAGTGAAACTGCACAATTTTGACCAATTTTAATTTGTCAGAATACTGTATGAATTGTGGCCTGTGAATTATATAATGATTGATGTACTCTAAATATTTCTTAGGAGGAAAGTGCATGAAAAGACAAAGGGTTTTAAAAAGTGTATTATCAGTTCTACTTGCATTGGCACTGGTTCTTACAGCCAATGTAACAGCCTTAACATCTTACGCTGTAAATATAGCGCAGGATATTAAGACAATCGCAGATGTTCCTGCCGATCTTACAGGCAAGACCGTCATTCTTCATTCAAACGATGTACACGGTGCTATCGGACGCTATGCTTACATCGCTTCTGTTAAGCAGAATTTCCAGAACAGAGGAGCAGAGGTTATTCTGGTTGATTCAGGAGATTTCTCTCAGGGAACCGCTTATGTAAGCACGACCAAGGGACTTGATGCAATCACATCGATGAATGCAGCCGGTTATGATATCGTAACTCTCGGAAATCATGAGTTCGATTATGGCTACGCACAGCTTCGCGGAAACCTTGCAGTTGCCAAGTTCAAGGTTATCTGTGCAGACGTTCTTGATGCGAGCGGTAACACAATTGTTCCTGCAAACACAATGTACACAACAAAGTCAGGCATGAAGATCGGTTTCTTTGGTTTGGAGACACCTGAAACACAGACAAAGGTTAATCCTGGACTTATTCAGGGCATCACATTCCTTTCAAAGGGTGATCTTGCTAAGTGCGCACAGGCTCAGGTTGATGAGCTTAATGCACAGGGTGCTGATTATGTAGTATGTCTTTCACACCTTGGTGTAGACGATGAGTCAGCTCCGGATGGACACAGAAGTGTCGATGTATACGCTAAGACAAAGGGCATTGATCTTATGATCGATGGACACTCACATACAATCATGACAGCTGAGAAGAAGCTTGCTCCTGTTACTTCAACAGGTACTAAGCTTGAGACTATCGGTGTTGTTGTACTTGACAATGCAACCAAGTCACTTGAAGACAGCTATCTTATAACTCTTGACGGACTTCAGAAGGACGTTGTAACTGATGCTGTTACTACAGCAATCATCAAGAGAGTTGACAGAGAATATGCTGTAGGTATTGCCAAGAGTGATGTAGAACTTAACGGTGCTAAAGCTCCCGGTAACAGAACTGAGGAGACAAACCTTGGTGACCTTATCACAGACGCTATGCTGTGGTCAGTTCAGAAGGTAAGCGGATCAATCTCTGTTGATCCTTCACATGTGGTTTCAATTACAAACGGTGGTGGAATCAGAGCAGCCATCAAGGCGGGCGGAGTTACCAAGAAGGACATCAACACAGTGCTTCCTTTCGGAAATACAGTATCAGTTGTCTATGTAACAGGTGCAGAACTCTTAGAGGCACTTGAGGCTTCAACATACTGCACACCTAATGCTATCGGCGGATATCCTCAGACTTCAGGCATCAAGTTTACAGTAGATACAACTAAGCCTTTCGCACAGGGACCTGCTTATCCTGCATCAACATATTACAAGCCGACTAAGATAAACAGAGTAACTATCGAGAGCGTAAACGGAGAGCCTTTCTCACTTACTGACACATATGCTGTAGTTACAAACAATTTCTGTGCAGCAGGTGGAGATACCTACTATGCATTCGCAGCAGCAAGTGCACAGTTCGATACAGGTATTCCTATGGATGAGGCAGTTATTGATTATGTACAGACAGAGCTTCACGGAACAATCGGCAGCAAGTATGCTCAGCCTCGTGGAGACCAGACAATAATCAAATAATTAAGTACATAAAAATAAGCGCCATCGGGATTTCCCCAATGTCATTAAGTTAAGATGACACTATAAAGATCTCTACATCTGAAAATGATGTAGGGGTCTTTTTTTCTAAAAACAGTTGACATGTAAGCATAAAAGTGCGGCCGCTTTCGCTACAGATTTATTTTTAGAGGTAGCGAAAGCGGCCCTTGAAATTAGAGGCAAAAGTCTAAATTCAAGGAGGTGCACGTGAAATCAAAACAAGTTAGAGATATTTTACTAAAGGAGATACACAGCGTTTGCAAGTCCATCGATCAGTTCTGTGTTTCTCCGGGAAAGGATTTTGTTAGGAGCAGAAAAATACCAATTGAAAAACTTATACTAGCAATCATAGGTATGGGGAACAGAA
>NZ_AUIZ01000016.1:0-98257 GCF_000423965.1 Butyrivibrio sp. VCB2001
GTTTAACGCCACTATTTACGTCTGCCATTGGGATTCGACATTCAATGCTTACCTTGCAAAAAAGCGAGCCGAAGGAAAGCACTACTATGTTGCTGTATCCCATGCAACGAAGAAGCTCGTGAGACTGATATATCAGCTTGAGAAATCTCATCAGTCATACAACAAAGCAGCTTAACTAATTCCATACAAATCTTCTTTCAAGAGCATCTAAAACGATGCTCTATTTGTCATGCAGTTTTCAAGGTGCTGAATACGATGAATAAGTCATCGTCGCTATATTTAAAACATTTCTGTTTTAAAACATTTTTATTGACTTTCTTTAATAGTTAGTCTTGTGTCAACCTTCTTTTACTGCATTACGAGGAAAAGGAATAACATTTGATGGCTCGTTTTGCTGAGCAATCCATAAAGTCAGTTTCTGTTGCATATTCATCCAGCTCTCTGGAGAGGTATTAGTTGCCTTGCTTATCCTTATCGCCATTTCAGGACTGAGAGATGCCTTCTCATTAACAAACTCAGACAATGCTTTTCTGCTCACTCCAAGCATCCTTGCAGCATCAGTAACTGTTAAATTTAACGGTTTCATTACATCTTCCAAAAACACACTTCCGGGATGTGTAGGTCTTCTAGTCATATCTCTTTCCTCCTTCCTCAGTGATAATCCATATAATCTACGAGATAAGCATCTTCGCCTTCAAAATATAACCCGTAACGTTACAGGTGTCAAATCACCTTTCTATTTTTTCTTTTTCAATTCATTAAACTTATTCATATATACTGCAGCTCTGCAATAGAACTTTAACTGCTCTTCTCCGTCTTTTGTTATCGTGGCTCTCTCAATCCCCTTAGCTGTACCTTTTTTTACTGCTTCATTGAACATCTTGCCAAGGCGTGCCCTAACCTGTGCAGGAGATTCCTTGATATCATTCTCGACAAGAATCTCGCTTACATCAGAAAAAGTTGGTAAATCCGACAATGTAAACTCTTTATCCATTTTCTTGGCTTCCTTGATCATCTCTCCCACTGCTACTGTATAGTCGTATGTAGTTCTCTTACTGAATTTCTCTTCAAGCATCCCATAAATGTAATAGTTAACTGTAATGTTCTCTTTCTTGGCCGCTCCCTCAATGCGATCATATAAATCCTGCGGAAGTGACAGATTAACTCTTGGCATATTTTCATCCTCCTATGAGTGTTGTGCAATACTGTTATAATTATTCTATGAGTGTTGAACACATATGTCAACAATAATTTTTGGCATATAAAAAACTCCTCTTAGGAAAAATCTGTATATCCT
Source organism: Butyrivibrio sp. VCB2001 (assembly GCF_000423965.1). Classification (NCBI taxonomy): domain Bacteria; kingdom Bacillati; phylum Bacillota; class Clostridia; order Lachnospirales; family Lachnospiraceae; genus Butyrivibrio; species Butyrivibrio sp. VCB2001. The sequence goes on from NZ_AUIZ01000016.1 coordinate 1,298, forward strand.
AAAAGGAGTCTAATATAATCATGCTCAAACCATCATTTATAATCAGCTGACACATCCAAAAAGTCCCTGTCTCCATTGATATAATCTGCGTATGCTGTCTCTGCGTCTTTTCCGCGGAAAACTTTGCAGAGTCCACACATATCGCAGTCTGCGATGCAGGGAAATCTCTCTTTTATATATGCTCTGCGCTCTTCTGCCGTAGAGTCTTTTATCTCGGGTGCACTTCTCATAGGCCTTAGGTCCTCTTAGTGAATCTGTCTGTCCTGGCGGTACTTCTCCATGTATTCCATGTTGATTTCGCGTATCTCTTTTTTGCCATCAATATAGTCCTGATAAATATCCCACGGACTTCCTCCGCCGAGCCAGCAGGACGAACAGTTCTCGCATCCGCCTCCGCAGTCGAGGGAGTTCTTTATTATCTGTTCGCGTTCTTCTTTTGTTGTGTCTTTTATCAGGATTGATTTTCTTTCCATTAGCATCACCCTCGTGGACATGCCATGAACCTTTAATATGCCTCAGCTTCATTATACCAGCTTTAACCCTGTGTGACACCCTTTACTGTATTATCCCTTCCTCACTTCCTACACTTATAATACGCAATTGATCCATCCGTGTGGCACTCGACCTCAGAGTACAGTTTGTGAAGGACCTTGAGCAGATTCTCTTCAGTAAGAAACGGCGGTGTGAACCAGCCTTTCTTTGTCAGTATGTTTTTTACCAGCCAGTCAGTACGCCCTGATTTTCCTTTGATATAAAAACATCCGATGAAGCTTCCACCCTTTTTCAGGACACGGTACGTTTCACGAAACGCTTTTTTCTTGTCCGGAAAAGCATGAAAACCATTCATGCTAAGAACCACATCACATTTTCCGTTTTCAAACGGCAGCTTTCCTACATCCCCTTGAACAAATGAAATATGGCTGCAGTCACTGAGCCTGCCTTTTGCCTGATCCAGCATATCTTCGCTGTAATCCAGGCAGATGATATTTGCCTTAGTCAGGCTCTTCCACTTCTTCTCTGTAAATACCGCAGTGCCTACAGGAACATCCAGAATCGTTCCGTCAAAGTCTTCGGGAATATATGATAATATCTTGTTTGCAACCTCGATATCATCAGTTCCGCTCCAGAAGAAGTTTATATAAAGTTTGCTTAAAAAGCTGCCCTGGGTAAGTACGTTGTCATAGATATTCTTAGAGGCATGGTATGCGCTCTTTATCCTATCATCCCCAGCTCCAAATACCGATATATTCATACTTTGGCCTCCATGAACTCCCCTCACCGACTCCACGTCGGAAAGGGTTTCTGTTATGCCGCATGGCAGCATGAACCTGTAGGATGCTCTATGCATCCTGCAGAACAGGGCATGTCCACTATGCCCCTATCCCATTGGCTTACCTTTGGGAATACTTTCCTTAAGATGTTTGCAGCTCCATTTATGTCTGCATTTGTTATTGTACCATCGTAGTGCCTGTATAGCCCTCTCTGTATCCTTTTTCCTGAAAAAGAGTAGCTTTCAGGGCTATTCTTTTTATACACAGGGATATAGTCCTTTGCAAGATAGTCTGCCTTGGATGTGTAGCTTTCTTCTGTGAGGACAAATCTTATACCATATTCAGCAAGTTTGTATCTGAGCATGTCTGCAAATATCAGCATTGGTATCTGCACAAAGTTCTGGTTATTGACATGTCCTATACCTATCTCTTGTTTCTGGTATGTATTATGTCCCATCACTACAACGTCCACATGGTTATCCCTTGCATAGTCTGCAAGCTGTCTGCTCACCTTATGGAACTGATCCTTTATCCTCCTGTTCCTCTTTTCAGTAAGAGCATTCATCTTTCTTGTCCTGTACCTGTTGTTACATATCATGGCACAGGAAGAGAGTCTTTTCATCTCTTTGTTGTAAAACTGGTTGATTGACTTGATCCCCCCTCCCTTTATCACAAATGGTCTTGCACCAAAAGTGTTTGCTACAGCAGCTATGTTGTCTGTTCCCGGGTCGATAGCCATCACCCTCAGGTCCTTCAGATCCGCTACCTCCGAAAGCTCAGAGAGGATATCCTTATCAGCCATGGGGATTATCCCTTTATCAGGCACTGAAAGGACTACATCCAGGACAAAACTGTTTCCGCCGGGCTTTATACGTACTTCCTTAAGGCGCACTTCTTCCGAGAGCTGGCCAAGAGACAGCCTATCCTTTGTCCCCGGAAACTTTAGATACCCATCCTTGATCCTGCATATCTGATTAGTCAGGACAGCTGTCTTGAATGATCCCTGTGACATATATCCCGGCATCTTGGGGCGACCAGTAAATGCCCCAGGATTCCTGCCATATACTTTTACAGCTTCAAAGAAAGACTTATAGTCTCTGAGAAGAAGTTTCAATATCTGCTGATTAGCCTGCGCTGGAAGGGCATAGTATGCCTTATCCCTTGTAACCTTCAGCAGATGGTCCAATGCATTGTATGATAGCCATTTGCTATCACCAAGATATTTAGTCCCTGAAAGGTTCTCCCTTACAAGTCTGTACACTATCATCTGATTTGGAAAAAGAGGCTTGAACTCAGCCATTGAATCAACTGATGACGAATACTGCCTTAAGATGAAATTTGCCCTGTTGTACAGAATGGCTGATGATCTGCAGATATCCCTGCAATAGTCATAGAGTATGTGGTTTTTGCTTATCCGGTATTGCCTTGTTCTGTACACGGTTGAAAGTTCCTTATCAGTATTCTATAGTTAGTATTATAGCACACTTTTCAGAAATAAGCAAACGTATGTTCTCTTTAGATATGGAGTAAATTTATGCAAAAATCAATAGCAGAATCAGATATCCTGAACGAGTACAGAAGAGGCTCACATTCCGTATACAAACTTACTTACCATGTGATCTTTGTAACCAAGTATAGGAAGAAAGTGATCACAGATGAGATCGGTGATTTCATGAAGAATTACGCCGCTTACCTCTGTGGACGCATGAACAGCGAACTCATTTCCGTTGAGACAGATGTCGATCACATGCATCTGCTGATCTCCATGCCACCTGATGTGGCTCCTGTAAAACTCATCAACTCGTTAAAATCACAGCTATCCAAAGAAGTGAGAAATACATATAGAACACACGTTGAGAAATACCTCTGGGGAGATTCACCTTTCTGGAGTGCAAGTTACTTCTGTGCCACTACAGGAAGTGTTTCTCTTGATACTGTTAAGAAATACATTGAAGATCAGCGAACAGAAGAACACAAACGTAAATACATTAAGACGGGGAAATACAAAAAGAATAGCTAGTGCGATTCATCCCACAACCGATTTCATCGGAAGGGGTTTTCTCGCACGATGTTTATAATCACAACATGTACCCGGCAATAACATGAGCGTTTTACCGGACATATTCCCCATTTCTTCAAATTGCATTTTTCATACTCCTTTTGGCTTATTAGTTAGCGCATGCTAACCAAAGTATATTTTACTACTTTGACGCCAAATTCCAAGTAGCATAGAGCTATCGTCAGCTCTTTCAGTAACCTTTATTCGTTCCATATCTCTTTTGCCAGGCGGAATACTGCCCATCCCTTCGGCCAGCCAACGTACATGGTGGCATGGGTGATGATGGCTGCGATCTCTTCCTTGGTAACGCCGTGTGCCTTGGCATTCTGAAGATGGTACGAAAGAGATGAATCCGTGATACCTGAAGCCATAAGCGAAACTACAGTGATTATGCATTTTGTCTTAACATCAATCGCTTCTTCATTCCAGACTTCCCCAAAAAGGACGTCATCATTTAAGTGCGCAAACATTGGTGCAAACTCACCAAGCTGCTCTCTTCCTGCTGTCTGTACGATTTTCTCTGCCATCTTATTTCTCGCCTCCTAATATTTTCTGTGCGCCTGTAGTCCACACGTGTTTTTTCGACGCATCAGTTCTTTTATTCTGTGCCATAACACCTGCCAGCGAATGAGGAACATATGGCTCTTCAAGGTACTTAAGTTCCTCGTCTGAAAGTTCCAGATCCACTGCCTTTGTTGCGTCTTCGATGTGGTGAAGCTTGGTTGCTCCGCACACAGGAGCTGTCACCTTGGTCAAGAGCCACGCCAGCGATACTTCTGTCATTGTGACGCCATGCTTCTCTGCAAGTTCTGCCACGCGACCTATGATCACTGCATCCTGCTCTGCTGTAGTATCATATTTAAACTTCGCATAGGTGTCCTCAGCTGCGCGCTTTGTATTGCCTTCGCCGGGCTTTCTTGAAAGTCTTCCGCTTGCCAGTGCACTGTAAGGAGTAAGCGCGATATTCTCTTCTTCACAATATGGAACCATCTCGCGCTCTTCTTCACGGAAAATAAGATTGTAATGGCCCTGGATTGAAATAAATTTAGCAAAGCCCTCTTTTTCTGCCAGCGCATTAGCCTTGGCAATCTGCCATGCAAAGCAGTTTGAAATGCCGATATATCTTGCCTTACCTGCTTTCACGATGCGGTTTAAACCATCCATAATGTCATAGAGGTCTGTATTCCAATCCCACATATGATAGATATACAGATCCAAATAGTCCATTCCAAGATTCTGAAGGCTTGTGTTTACCATGTTCTCAATATGCTGCTGGCCGGATATTCCTTTTTCAATTTCTTCCGGTGTTCTGGGAAGAAATTTTGTGGCAACAACTACATCTTCACGCTTTGCAAAATCCCTAAGAGCACGGCCGACGAACTGCTCGCTGGTTCCGCTCTGATAAGCTATCGCGGTATCATAGAAATTAACGCCCAAATCGAGACCTCTTTTGATGATCTCTCTGGAATGCTCTTCATCAAGTGTCCAGCTGTGCTGTCCCTTTGTAGCATCTCCAAATCCCATGCAGCCCATGCAGATACGTGATACGTTTAAGTCTGAATTACCAAGTTTTGTGTATTTCATCGTCGTGCTCCTTTCTGTCTACTGCATCTTTCCACAGTTTCCGACCTTGTCTCCGGTAACGAAATACTCATAGGTCGGGAATTCAAACAATACCGGTTTAAAGACATGGTAATTGATCTTGTCCTGTTCATTCAAAACAGCTTCGTCTGCATATGTCGCAAGAATCTTGCAGATAAAGTTGTCAAAGTTTTCCAGTTCATAGTTTCCATCGACTTCGCATTCAATGGATACCTTTGCTTCATCAATGATAGGAGCTCCATTTTCACCCATAGTCCATGCAAAAGCTTCGGACTTATCTTCTTTGTTTCCGCTGATTGTTCCCATCTTGTCTGCCTTGGCAAGCCATGACTCATCAACTACATTTACGGAAAGCTTTTTGTTCTCGCGGATACCATTGTTGATATAGTGAGCCTGTACCAGAGATACCATCAGGTGACTGTGCGCTACTGTTCCGGCATGAGCCACAAGGGTCCATGTAGGTTTATCATTTACCATTGCCCCAACTACGATCACAGGGCTGGGATATAATGCAAGTGTTGCTCCAATATTTTTCTTTGACATATTATTCTCCTTTTCTTTGTTGTTTTGCATGAGTTTGCCTTGCTTTACAAAAGCTTCAGCAGACAGTTATTGGTTATCTCAAAAACGGACTGATATACATAGTCCACATTTGCCTGTTTCATGGCTTCCTGCTGCTTGTCTGTTACAGCAGTGTATGGATATATACCAAACATAAACGGGAAAAAGACATATATGATATCCCGGATCTCTTTTTCCGATTTCTCAGGACAGAACTTGGTAAGTATCATGCCCACGTTCTTCAGTGACTGACCATAAGCCACCTTAAAAGATATGAGAAGTTCATGCCTGCTGTTTGCCTCCATGTCGTAATTGTTCATGGCAAGGAGCTTTAAGAGCTGTATTCTGTTTGCGAGGGACGATGCAAGTTTCTCAGCGATCTGCTCCTTCGTAAGGCTTTCATTGTCCTGAAGGATAGACTCAAGTTCCTCATTCCATCTCACATACTCACGTTCAAACAGCGCAAGGAATATCTCCTCTTTTGTCTGGAAATAGTTATATATGGTGGGTCTTGAAAAAGAGGTTTCGCTCCCGATCTCTTTAAGTGTTATGTCCTTAAAGCTCATGGTTTGATAGAGTTTCTCGCAAGCGTTTATGATTTCTTCTTTTCTTGCTGCGGTTCTTTCTGGGGATCCTTTTGGCATATCTGTACTCCATATTTCCTATTCTGACACCGTGTCAATTTGAATTATATAGTTATTCTGACATCGTGTCAAGATACATCCCTAAAGTTTATTCTCTTTTTATAATCTTGCAAACAGCAACCCCCCGGGGGGCTTGAAAGCCCCTCTCATATCATGATAACCTTGCCTCTGAAGCGAGGTTTAAGACTATGGAAAAAATCAGTATAGCCGGACACGAACTTACCTCCGGCAAGACGATAAAAGATCATATACATGTCGGCGGAACTGAGATACACATTCCCCACATCATCATCTGCGGAGAAAAGCCGGGCAAAACCGTTCTTGTCACAGCTGGCATTCACAACGCAGAATATGTCGGCATTCAGGCAGCTATTGAGCTCTCTAATGAGATTTCTCCCAAAGACCTTTCAGGAAATCTTATCATCATCCCCTTAGCCAACAGGTCAGGTTTTGAAAACAGAACCATGTCCCTTGTTTATGAGGATGGCAAGAATCTCAACAGGGTATTCCCGGGAGACAAGGATGGTTCAGCCGCCGATCGCCTGGCAAGCCTTCTGTTTGATGTTTTTATCAAAAACGCTGATGCTTACATTGACCTGCACAGCGGAGACGGATACGAGACTCTTATCCCCTACGCATACTACGTGGGAGCTTCTCCTGCCAGCGATATTGCAAAAAAGATGGTAGACTGCGTCAACGCCTCCTACTGCGTAAAGAGTACCTGCACCACCGAAGGCGCCTACAACACAGCCTCCATGGCCGGAATCCCCAGTGTTCTAATAGAGCGCGGTCAGTTAAGCCTGCTTCCAAAGGATGAGGTACAGGCAGACAAAGAGGATGTGCTGAACATTTTGAAATTCCTTGGTCTTATTGAAGGAGAGTACAAGACATATCCCAAGACAGAACTCAGAGAATTCAGTGATGATGCCCCATTCACCGGCTGCTGGTATCCGGAGAAAAAGGTGGGAGAGAAATTTTCAAAAGGTGATATATTTGGTGAGATAAGGGATTACTTTGGAAGCCCCCTTCACACAGCCATTGCCGATACTGACGGAGTTCTGATCCACCAGTGCTCGTCTCTTAGCATAATCAAGAATGGTCCCATGGTGACCTACGGAGTAATACAAAAACAGGATGCATGTTAAACGCATCCTGTTTTTGTATTACCTTTTAACGTATGTGAATGTTGAAGCTATCTCTTTGCTGTCATAGATTCCGGGAATCCCTTCCGCCAGCGGAGTTCTTGTAACGGCCATATACACACCCTTTTTCTCCACTGAGAAGAATATCCTGCCTTCCTCATCTGTGTTCAGGATTCTCTCAAAATACTCTTTTCCATCATAGAACACAACAACTACCGTGGATCCCCTAAGCGGGAATTTGTCGTGAATAAGCTTTAAATGAAGCACATCGGTGTCTGCTTCCCAGGGATCGGGAACGAAGCTTACTCTGGACTCATGGATAAATTCGGGAGTTCCCTTCTTATCTCCAACGGTTATGTTTGTCACATATATCTGAGGATAGTTCTTGGCATCAAGAATATCAGGATATGTCCTTCTGTCGCCCTCGTAATACACGTCTTTTTCATCTCTTACATAATTGTTGTCATAGATACACATAAGGGTGTAAATGCCCTCAGAAACTGGCGTAAAGCGAAGCTCATAGTAGTCTCCCTGCTCATCGCCCGGGCCCTTTACCGGTGTTATTGCTATTCTGTTTCCTTTTTCATCTGTGGCAAAGGCTCTTATCTCATCAAGGCGAAAGAATCCGTCCGGCCTCATGTGATGTCCCCACCTCATTATTCCGCAGACTTCTTCCCCCGGCTCATATACACTCTTGTCAGTGATTATCCAGGCTTCGTGGCCATATACCATCATATCTGTAGTATCAATTCCTCTTCTCATCTCAAACTCCATTCATATTATTAGACTATTGCTTTCTGCGCCTTTACCAGAAACATCCTGTCAGGCATATAAAACTGGTCTTTCTCGCTATAGAGTCTGTCTCCCGCCCCAAGATCAGTAACTATATTTTCATAACCGATTTTTTCAAGCGCAGCTTTGTCCCACTCCGGTCTGTCCAAAGTGCTGATAGATAACATGTGGTAAATATTGTGGCACTCCTCTACCATGGCGTCGGTCACATTTTTGTGGGCAAGGTTTTGCATCTGATCATAGTGATGAAATCCCTTTGCATACTCCGCATCATACACAAGCAGCATTCCTCCCGGCTTTAACACTCTGTGCCACTCCATGTAGGCTTCCACCGGATGCGGAAGTGTCCATACAAGATTTCTATTTATCACCAGGTCAAAAGAGCTATCGGCAAAATCCAGTTTTTCTGCGTCCATAACCATAAGGCGCGCCTTTGCTCCATGGCGCGAAAGCAGCTCTTTTCCCTTCTCGATCATCTCAAGCGTAAGATCCACCCCAGTCACATCAAAATCAAAATCCGACAACACCATTTCGAAAAAGCCGGCTCCGCATCCAACGTCCAGAACAGACAACTTATCATCAGCTGAAAAGTGCCTTAAAAACTCCGCCTGCCACAGCTGTTTTTTCCTGCTGTGGATCTCCTCGTGTTTGTGCTCACTAAAGCTCTCAGCTCTCTTTGACCAATAGGTCACTACTTTATCTTTGATATCTTCAGCTTCCTCCTCAAAAGGAATCTGCATAAGTTTAGTCATATTACTACATATACCCCAATTATCTTTCTAATACTAAGTTATTCGATCAGATTCTCGAGTAGTTCTTTTGTGTACTCATGTTGTGGATTCCCGAGGACTTTACCGGTCTCTCCCTCTTCCACACACTCTCCGTTTTTCATTACCATTATCCTGTCGCACAGCATGCTCACCAGAGCAATGTCGTGGGAGACAAATATGATCGACACCCCTTCTTTTTCCCTCAGCTGCTGCAAAAGAGCTACTACCTGGGCCTGAGTTGTAACATCCAGCGCACTTGTTGCCTCGTCGCACAAAATAATCCCGGCATCAGAACACAGTGCCCTTGCAATTGACATTCGCTGGCACTGTCCTCCGGACATGCTTCCTGCCTTTTTCTCCAAAAGACTCTCATCAAGCCCAACGGCCTCAAGGATTCGTGACAGTTTTTCATGGTCACAGCCCTTTGTAGCTTCCACAACGGCTTTTTTCATCTTCATTCTTGGGTCAAAAGACATCTGGGCATCCTGAAATATCATCTGCAGAAAAGTTCCGGCAAAGGCCGGCGACTTACCTGTATACTCTGTTCCCTTATAATAAAGATTTCCACTATCAGGCTTTTCCAGGCAGCTGACATGACGAAGAAGGGTGCTCTTTCCACTTCCGCTCTCGCCGACGATTCCAAGGATCTCTCCATTTTTCAGGAAGAAACTCACATCCTTTAAAGCCTGTAATTTTTTGCCTTTATCAACGTAGCTTTTATTTAGATTTTTTCCTTCTAAAATTATATCTGAATCCGGCATATCAGCTCACCTTCAGTCTTGGTACGGCCTTCAAGAGATTCTTTGTGTACTCGTTTTGTGGATTCTCCAGGATCTCTTTTGCAGGGCCATACTCAAGCATCCTGCCACTTTTCATGATTCCAATGTAATCAGCCATTTTGGATGCAATACCCAAATGGTGGGTAACCATCAAAATGGTAGTACCCTTTAGTTTGTTGATCTCAAGAAGCTGCTCCACAACCATCCCTGCTGTTTTAACATCCAGGGCGCTTGTAACCTCATCGCATAATAAAATTCCCGGCTCCAAGAGCATTGTTGTGGCAATGGCCATACGCTGGTTCATGCCCCCTGACAGCTCATAAGGCCTTGATGCAAGCGCTCTTTTAGCATCATTAAGTCCCAGGATTTGGAGTGTATTCTCAACTTCATCTATTTTAAAGTCGATGTTATTACTTTTTAGCGCCTCCATTATCTGTGCCTTGTAAGTCCTTATGGGATTAAAAGATCCACCGGGATTCTGAGGCACAATGCCAAGTAAAATGTCTTTTTTAGTCTCTATACTTCCGCATGTTTTAGTCACGCCTCCAAAGCCATGAATAGCCTTAAGAAGCGTAGATTTACCGCTTCCGCTCTCGCCGACGATACAGACTCTTTTACCTGCTTCCACATCAAAAGAGATATCATTTATAACACTCTCATCGCCATAGCCGGCAGAGAGATTGTTTATCCTAAGTATTGTATCCATGCTTAATCCTCATCTCTATATTCCATGACGCAGTCCCCAAGATAGTTAAATACTATGATGGTGACTATGGTAGCAATTGCCGGATACAGCACAGCCCAAGGTGCTATCTGTATATACGCCCTGGACTCATTGATCATTGATCCCCACTCAGCAGTGGGTGGCACAACTCCAAGCCCCAGAAAAGACAGGCCCGAGATACCTATCATAGTGGTTCCTATCTGTGTAAGGGCATTTGTAAGAAGTGGTGCTATTATATTGGGAAGTATGTGGGCCATCATTATAGCCGGCCCACTCTTTCCCGCCAATTTCGCAGCCTGCACGTAGGGGCAATTCTTTATGGCAAAAGTATGACTCCGTGCAAGTCTGGCAAAACCGGTCCACATAGTTATTCCCAGCGCGATCATGGCACTTGAAAGTCCTCCTCCAAGAATGCCCGCAACCGCGATGGCTACTACCATCTGAGGAAATGCCAGCATAATATCGGCAATCCTCATCATAATTTCATCCAATATTCCGCCATAATATCCGCTAAGTACTCCGATAAAGCTTCCAAGGATAAAAGAAATCGCAACCAATATAAATGTAGCTGCTATAGTTGTCCTTGCTCCATATAAAACTCTTGAAAACACGCATCTTCCCAGGTTATCTGTTCCAAACAGAAATTCCCCGGACGGAGCTGACCTTATGGCTGATGCGCTTGTTGCATATGGGTCATTAGGTGCGATAACACTTGCGAAAAGAGCTATAAGCACCCAAAGCAGTGCAACACCTGCAGATATTATTACTTTTATTCTGTTAATCTTTTTCCGTTTATGGTTCATTAAAAAGACCTCGGATCCAAAAGCCTGTAGGTAATATCAACTATCAGATTTATAACAACATAGATTGTTCCCATAATAAGCACAAAGCCCATGATCACAGGGTAGTCCCTGGCTGTTATGGAATCCATCACAAGTTTGCCGATACCCGGCCATCTGAATATATTCTCAATAACAACACTGCCTCCCATCAGGGTTCCGATCTGAAGGCCGATTATTGTAAGTATATGTCCAAGGCTGTTTCTAAGGACATTGTTTATAAGAATAAATCTGCCCTTAACCTTTCTGGACTTCATTCCCACAACATACTCTTCTCCAAGCTGATCCAGGAGTTCGCTCCTAATCTGTCTTGTAAACCTTCCTGCCATGGGTATTGCCAGAGAAAGTGCAGGCAGCATAAGTCCTTTGATACTTCCATCTGCAATTACAGGAAATACCTTGATATGTATGCAAAACAGATACATCAAAAGTACTGATATCAGGAAATTCGGAAGGGAATTACCTATAAATGAAAGGAGCCTGACGATATGGTCTACCAATTTCCCTTTTTTGACCGCTGACCATATTCCCAGTGGAAAAGAGATTATAAGCGCCAAAAGCAGACTGGTTAAAGCCAGTCCACATGTGTTCTTAAGCCCTTTTATCAGTTTTGGTGCAACGGGAAGATCATCCTTAAAGGAAACACCAAAATCTCCCCTTAGAACATTCGAAAGCCACTCCGCGTACCTAACGATAAAGGGGCGGAGGAGGCCAAGCCTCTCCCGCTCCGCTTGCAGTATTTCTTTTGTGACCACCACACCCTGGGAGGTGAGTCTCTTTTCCGCAGGGTCACCGGGAGCCAGATACATTATGCCAAACACAAGAAAGCTCAGCACTAAAAGTATCAGGGCAAGTCCCAGGATCCTTTTAAGTATTTGTTTAGCCATTAATGTCAGTCTCTGCATCTACTCCATAGAAATCGAAAGGAACATACTCAGCAAATCCGCTTACGCCCTTGCGAAGAACTGTAGTGTTATTGAAAAGTCCAACATATCCGAATGCATTGTCATCTATAGCAATCTGAACAATCTTGTTGGCAAGCTCTGCTCTCTTTGCAGTATCTGTCTCAGTTCTGAGCTGCTCAATCATGCTCTGGCATTCAGCACTCTCAAATCCACCCACATTGTAGTAAGCTCCATCTGAAAGAGTTGAGTCAATGAAATAGAGAGGATCACCTGACTTATCAGCGATCATGCAGTAAAGAGCAAGATCAAAGTCTGCGTTAGCAATGTAAGTAGCATCAGGATCTTCCTCAACTCTAAGTGTTGAATCAATGCCAACAGCCTTAAGCTGCTCCTGGATCAGGATTGCAAGAGTATCAAGAGATCTTGCTGCATAGTATGCAATGCTGATGCTGAGCTTATTACCATCCTTCTCGTAGATGCCGTCTGCTCCAAGTGTATAACCATCGGCCTCCAAAAGCTCTTTTGCCTTGGCTGTATCTACTGCAGGAACATTTACCTTGCCATAAGCAGCTGATGTTGAGAATGGTCCAACTGCTGCAGATACTGTACCTGAAAGGTACTCTGCAATCTTGTCCTTATCAACAGTGAGGTTGATTGCTTCTCTCACAGAATCATCAAGTGTATTCTCATTGAGAATGTAGAACTGGAGACGTGCACCTGGAATTGAAACTACATCGTACAGATCAGGACTCTGGTTATAAACCTCAAGAGCTGCTGATGAAACGCTGTTGTAGCAGTCAATCTCGCCGCTCTGCATAGCAAGGAGCTTGGGATCATCCTCCTGCATGTAGTAGAATACAGCGCCGTCGAGCTTAACATCTCCGCCCCAGTAGTTTTCGTTCTTTGCTACTGTTACGTCTCCCTCAGGGATAAACTCTGTAACAACAAATGGTCCTGTGCATACAGGTGCGTTGTCAAAATCTGTTGTTGCATCAAGATCGATCATTCCGCACTCGGGGCTTGCAAGGTCGTTCTTAAGAGTAGGATAAACTTCCTTTGTATCGATAACGATTGTCTTGTCATCTGTAGCAGTCATTTCAAAATCGCCAAGATAAGCAAATCTGCTGTTCTCTGCAGCAAGACGCTGAAGGTTTCTGATGACCATATCAGCTGTCAGAGGGTTTCCGTTTGAGAACTGAACTCCATCATTAAGTGTAATTGTCCATGTGCTGCCATCTGCAACTGCGTCCTTAGCAAGGCATGGAACAGCGCTCATGGTCTCGTCGAGCTTAAACAGTGCCTCTGAAACTCCATAAATAGATGTGTACCATCCATAGTATTCCTTGTGTACATCAAGACTTGGATAAGCAAAAGATGCTGCAGCGTGAAGAATCTTTTCACCTGTAGCTGTAGACTGACTTGCGTCAGCTGTCTGATCATCAAATGTTGTCGCCTGTGTTTCAGTAGTTGTCTCAGTTTCTGTTGTCTGTGTGTTTGCACCTGAACCACAAGCTACCATTGATAGTGTCATGGTTGCAGCAAGAAGTGCTGCTAAAAACTTTTTCTTCATAATATAGTATCCTCCATTGTGCCTGAATTACCTCACACAATGGAAAGGATAGCATTGTGAAATCCGCTCCACAAGCCCCCTGGGGGGTTATTACTACGTTGGTTATAGTTTTTTAACTTGATTTTGAGACGAAAAAGTATCATACTCATTTACTAGCGTTATCAATAAGGAGGTATATATATGGATACAATTCAGATACTCAGAGATCTTTTTATCATAATCGTCATGGCAAAGTTATTCGGACTGATCGCCAGAAGACTCCATGCGCCACAGGTTGCCGGTGAGATCATCGCAGGTCTTCTCATAGGTCCAACATTGCTTAATCTTGTTAATCCCAGTGATTTCCTGTCGGGCATGGCCGAAATCGGTGTGATTCTTCTGATGTTCAGCGCCGGACTGGAAACAGATATCGATAAACTCAAAAAATCCGGCCTAAAGGCAACAATCATTGCATGCACCGGTGTTGGAGTTCCGCTTGTTCTTGGAACGCTCCTGTACATGGCCTTCTATGGCGTTGCAACTCCCGGATCAACCGAGTTCATAAAAGCACTCTTTATAGGAACTATTCTTACAGCTACTTCCGTGAGCATAACAGTTCAGGTTCTAAAGGAACTTGGAAAGATTTCCACAGAAGTGGGAACAACAATCATGAGCGCCGCAATCATCGATGACGTAATAGGAATCGTGGTTCTTACAGCTGTTCTTGGTCTGAAAGATCCAAATGCCAATCTTGCAGCTGTTTGCTTAAAGACCGTAGCCTTCTTTGCGCTTTCGGTTGTTGTGGGAATTATCATCTTTAAGATAATGTCAAAAGCAGAAGCTAAATGGCCTCATACCAGAAGAATCCCGATCATGGGTCTGGCACTTGCCTTTGCGATGTCTTATGTTGCCGATAAGTACTTTGGAGTAGCTGATATCACCGGCGCCTATGTTGCAGGTATTATTCTCAGCTCTCTGGACAACTCAGAGTATATAGACAGAAAGATGGACATAAATTCATATATGTTATTCGGCCCCGTATTCTTTGCAAGTGTGGGACTTCAGACAAACCTAAGGTCTGTTGACATGACAATCCTTGCATTCTCGGCAGCATTTGTTGTCGTTGGACTCCTCGGAAAGGTTGTAGGCTGTGGCATCGTAGCTAAGCTCCTTAAGTACAACACTTCTGACTCGTTAAAGATTGGTGTCGGTATGATGACCAGAGGCGAAGTTGCACTTATCGTGGCTCAGAGAGGGCTAAAAGCTGATATCGTTGACAGCAGATACTTTACCGCAGTAATCCTGTTGATAATATTAAGCTCAATTCTGACACCTTTACTATTGAAGGCTTTATATGCCTCAGATGACAAAGCTAATTCTCCTACTTGAGTTAATCGCCTATAGAACTGATATTGTACTAAAATAAAAAGGTCCGCTTTCTATTAAGAAAACGGGCCTTTTAATTTCAGTTTTAACAAGCAATGCTATCACTTTACTCTTCTTCTCTAACGCTTATCTTTTTATTCACCCAATAAAACTTATGACCAATCCCACAAGAGCCGCAGGAATCAGTGCAAATACCAGTCCAGGAAATATGGCCCCTTTTAGATGAAACCACTTCTGATGGTAAGCTTTATCCATATGTTCTGTGCCCTCAAGCCTGAACATCTTCATGTTTGCAAATAGTATCCAATCAAGGAAAAAAGTATCATACGCTCCAATCCATACCATTAGTCCAAAAGCAATGGCAAACCCCTGCCAAAATGTAACTGCTCCGGCCAACTTCGCACATATGATAAGAATTACAGTGAATAGTATTATCCCGCAAGATTTTGCCATCACTACCTTTTTTGACTTGTAGGATACATCCACCCTTTCGTGAGTCTTAAAGTATTCCTCCTGTATATCCGGTGGATAGTTATGGATGCATGCAGGGCTGTATATCCTATCCCCATGATATGTTGCAAAAAGGATTGTCGTAAATAATACCGCAAATACTATCGCCTCAACTACAAATACGTACCAGACCATTCACACACTCCACCTATGTTTTCCTTCTAATACATGATATCACTTTTTGTTAGCCAACGTTAACTTCATGTTGTAAAAATATCTGTATGCTTCATTGTGCTTCTTCCTGCTCTTTTTCAGACTGCTGATCCTAATGGGTGACCTGTCATGCATCTACTTCGGTATTTTTTATATTGATATGTATCCATCATCAAGTAAGTCTTCTAATCGTTCTATATCCTGCTCCTTTAATCCAACAGGTACTCCCATCTTTTCAAGCATTACCCTAGCGCGCGAATCCTTCTTGTTAATATCCGCAGCTAAACGATATAAACTGATTGCCATATCTTCGTTTTTTTCTACATAAATCCCCTGAGAGTACAATACTGCCAAATTACAAAGACCGGAATAATGATGTTGTGATGCCGATTTCAGCAACCATTCCCACCCTTTTTTCCTTCTCTTCTCATCATAATGTTCACATAAATCAGGGTCATCTTCGATACTAACCTGGCCTCTCAGATACATTGTCCCAAGACTATTCTGTGCATGCGGATACCCAAGCATGGCTGAATCACGGAACCATTTAAACGCTTCGTGCTTATCTGCACCCACATATTTTCCATGGAGATAATGATATCCCATTTGAAACTTGGCATCGATGCTCCCAACTTTCGCGGCCCTATGAAACCATTCAAAGCAATCCTTAGGAGAAATATAATCTTTTTCCTGATCATGTATGATTCCGAGCCAAACCATCGCATTTATTTCACCTTTTTCTGCCTCTTCAACCAGGATATTATATGCCTCTTCCCTACTAAGTACTGATTCATCGTTTTCAAATGCTTTTAAGCATTCCTTCACTTTAGCATCATTTCTATACCCTCTGACTTTATACTCAGTATTAAATACATTCTCGTCGGATTTATTCAATGTTGGCCTCCTCACCTCAATATCTTATGTATAACATCAGAACAAGCCACTAACACCACATAGATACAATCAGCAAGCACTTTAATATAATTGATTCCAGCTGCACTCAAGAAAAAAATGTTGAAATTGCTCACAAAATAAAAAAACATGAATACGCCGATAAGAAACATATAGGCCTTTATTCCTGAAAACTCAGCCTTATTTCTGTCATTATCCAGGCATTTTCTATAATCGATATAAGAATAAAATTCAACAATCGGGAACAGTTTGACCCCCAGCTCCATTGCTTTTGCACCTTTATCGATGGCTGTAACTACCGATTCAGATATACTGAGCAATGCCCCTAAAAGATGACCAAATAATAATCCCAGAAAAAGCAATAACCATGTTCCTTTGATACTTTGATAATTAAAGCAAAAGAAAATGAACATCTACCATCACAGGGGGACAATCACTATTTCTAAAACATATTGAGAGCATTGATTGCAACCGTAATCAGGAAGTATTATAACTACTAAGGTAAAAAAGGGTGCTCTCAAATTAAAGCACCCTTCAACCTTCATATGTGTCATTTTTTCAAATAATACTGCATAAATATATCTTCCCTATGAAAAGCATTTTTTACAAATCTCAAATGGCTAATGTCTTCTTTTTCTAATAACATTTATTATATCCTCTTTCTTTTTGACATCATTTAAAGCTTTTAATTCATGTACATAATAGTATTTCCCTTCATTACAGATTATCTTTCCAATACTAATAGCTTTGTCACCCATGCCACTAAATGATTTTCCATACAATTCTGTCTTACTTTCACTATCATTGATACTAATTGATATATGTGATAGTTTACCGGTCTTCACCTGATTTTTATCCTTGAAAGTATCTAATGTAATTATAACTGCGTCACCTTCGGATAAACCACCTAGATTGACGCTAATCTGTTCCTTTTCTCCTCCCTTTACTGCATTATCACCATGATGCACAATTACGCTATTAATCCCAGTGGGATTTTCATAGTTAATTACCTCAATAATATCAAACATTTCTTTATTATTTTTCTTTACTAAAAAAGCTGATGTGTCGCAATCAATATCACCACTATCCTTATTAAGTAGTCCCGTAAGCATACCTCCAGCACGTTGACGGTCGTATTGGTTCCAATTAATGCTAATAGTAATAGTTCCTTTACTATGAAGCTCTACCGCTGTTTTATCCATTACTCTATCACCTCTTATAAACTCTATACTGCTATACATCTGATAATTGCTTAATTAAGCCACAACACTTATAATTGTTTAATCTAGTATAATATATCGCCACTTTTTTTTCCAATGCTAACTGCAGTATATGCTTTAGCTCCTCGCATTCCTTATATCGCTCATCAATAATGATTTTCCATGGAACTCGACGCAAAAGAACTCTCGTCGTTTCTCCAATGCCTGGTTTGATATGGTTTACATCGGCGATCCCAAATTTTTCTGCAATACTCCTGATATCATCAATTGCCTCATTAGTTGTACTTTCTTTTTCTCCAGCTTCGGGATTACTACGAAACAGCTCTTCAATACGGTGTATAAACTCATATGTGCGGTCTTCTTCGATGAGCTCTTTATAAAAAAGTGCGCCATGGAATTCGTCAGCTCCGATAATGTCGCTTCTTAAAAACGTTCTACTAATTAAACCACATACTGTACTGTTCAAACAAGAACTAGGAATCAGTATGTCGTCATGCGTTCCACATAGATCAGTTATATATGCTGGATCTGCCACCACAGCCAATTTACCCGAAACGCCATGGAAAGAACTGATTTCTTTTTTTAATTCATTGTAAATCACTCCCTTTCCGGTCCATCCATCAACAAACTGAATACTAGCGGCACAATGTTTCTTCAATATGTATTCCATGGCGTTTCTGTCAATTCCTCTATCTCTAATGATTGAAATCGAGTAATGTGGACAGACATAAGCATATTTTTTTCTTATATATCGACTAATCAGAACTCCAATTGGAGTTCCGGCCCTGGCCAGGGATACGATTACTACGTCATTTCCCTTTTCATTCACTATTTTTTCTGAAACCCGAACAATCGCATCGGCTACAGTCTGACCAAAAACATCCAAGGACCTAGTGTAAATCCTTATATACTCATCAGACGGCTTATATTCCAGTGGAAGCATCTCAGAATAATGAATACCGCTTTGTATTTTCTTCTCTCTCTCTTCGGTTGGAAGCGGCTCAACCAAGCCCGTGATATCCTTGAGCAAAAGCTCTACATCTACATCATTAAAACTACTTCTCATATTCACATCCATAAACGTAAACAGATTTGTTTCCAACACTCTTAATGACAGATACCAAGTTCCTTATTCCATCTCCTTCAGTAATTCCGTCAGTAACAACAATGACCTTATCATAATGCGCCAGGTTATATATATATGTTACCCTGTCCTTCTCATAAAAGCTAATCAGTTTATATCTTGAATTTAATGGGTAGCCCTCCTGAGATGATGGTATTATCGGACTTCTAGTCGTTGAGTGTATCTTGACATCGCCGACAATTCCACTTTGAATAAGGTTCTTTCCAAGACATATGGTCAGAAACATAAATTCCTCGGTTCCTATTATACAGACCGTATCATCTTCATCAAAATCGCAACCTCGTATTATTTCGTCAGTAGCTGCCTGCATGTCATTTAGATACATTTCCCACAGCACGGGTTTCCTCGGATTTATCGAGAGAGAGACACATCCTGCAGCTATTTTGTCATCATTACTGTCATACTCACAATCAGGATTACTGATCTCATCTACCTTTTCTGCCAATTCAGCCTTGTACTCATGCGGTATTCTGATCACGTATTCACACTCAATACCACGGCTCTTTAGTTCAGTGATCCTCTCATCAGTCATGCTGTTGACAAAAGAGGCAATGATTAATTCTCCCGAAAAGCTGTATTTTTCTTTTATCTGATCTATCAGCTTGCAGACAGTATTTCCCGTTGTGATCTCATCATCTATAAGTATGATCATATCGACAGAGGACACAGCTTTATCAAGTCCATCCATATCAAGAAGCTGAGCCTTTGCATGACTGTGAGATTCTGTGAAGTAAATGTATTCATTTGTATCCCGGTATTCCCTAGTAGTATGTTCAAAAAAAACGACATTATTGAGATATACGCACACTGCTGCCGAAATGCCCGTTGCCGTCTCTGCAAATCCTATGACCATTTTCCGCTTATCTGAATAATCTTTGTTTATTTCCTCCGCCAAGCATTTGCAGAGCCTGTCGACCTCCTCCGGATTAGCAGGGATATGCTTCCCCTGCAGAGGGTTTACAAATAAGTAGGACCTCTTCCTGTTCTTTTCTCTTTTTGCTATTCTTACCAGTTCGTCTGTTCTATACATCTCAAATTACACCATGTTACGCAATGAAAAACACATCAGGTGCCACCCTCCATCTCCTATCAGCTTATTCCGTAAATCTTTGAGAGCATCACTGTCTTGATTGCCCAGTTTCCATGAGTTTTAACCTCATTCATCCTTTCACCGTTATAGCTCTTTCCCACCAGCAAACCTCTCTCATTCCAGTTCAGGATCTCTTTTGCATCTTCATAGTCCTTTTGCGACACCTTAAGCGCCTCATTGACGACACCTATCTGTTTTGGATGGATAACTGTCTTGCCAATGAAACCATTCAGGCGGTCCAATTTGAGCTCATTCATGAGGCCTCTCTTCCACTCCTCGTTATCACTTGAGAAAAACTCCCAGACAGGCCCTGATACGACGTATTCTCTTGAAAATACGGTGAGAATATCTCCGAGAAGCTGCCCGATAGGCAGGATATCATATATCGTTTCATCATAATGCCTTCTGGCCGCAAACTCATTTGAGAAATCATTGCCGCCCACCCTGATATTAAGAACATATTCCTTAACTGAATCTATTTTAGTCTTTACTTCCTCAAGGACCTTGTGCCTTGTGGAATAGTTGATAAGATCTCTGCTTTCAAGTATCGGCATCATGTAAAGAGTCTTTTCCGAAGACTCATTTATTCTCCTGACAGCCTCATTATATGCATCAGCGTTGTCGACGGAATACTTTGGAAAAATGAAGCCGCTAATCACATCCACACATGGCTTTAATTCTCCGCAAAGCTGATTTAACTGTTCACAGCTCCTTACCCGTATAAAAATCTTAGGCAGATAAAACTCCTTTTCTTTTCTCTCCTCCATTATCTTCTTCAGAGTGTCTGTCAGCTGTTTCTCTGCAACTTCAACGCTGTCATCTGATATTGTGTCTTCAAGGCACAGTGCCAGCGAATACGGTTTTGAAAACTTCTCCGCAATGACATCCTCCGCGATCTTTATGCTCAGTGCAGGAGTGTAAAGCAGCGCTCCTACACTGTACTTCTCTTCAATGTTGTCAATCATATCCTCTTGCCTTTCATATTGTATTCTTCCAGAAACCTGCATATGGGAAAAGAAATGTCGTCTCCGTCAAGTTCAATCCCCGGTGCAGTGACATACTTAAGAATTTCTTTTGGCGCCAGCGCATAATCCGCTTCGTTGAGCATCGGTATATCGATCCGACAATCACCTGCTGCAATTACGCGATCAGCTGAAAACCTCTCCACATATCTTTTTACTGCGGTCCCTTTATCTATGCCCCTGATAAACAGGTACACTTTTCTGGCATCATATTCAGAGACTATCTCGTCTGAACCGATAGCATCTACAAGCAGGTCATAAACAGCCTTTGGATCGTCTGCCGTGGCGTAGCACATATATATCTCAGGCCTCTTAATGTCGCCTATGCTGCCGATTGACGCAAATATCTCTATGGCCTCTTCGAGATATTTTTCGTATGGCGCCACCATTTCATAAGTCTCGTCTGTCCAGCTTTTGTCTTCATTACCATCGATCAGCAGCTTGCCACCATTACAGATGATGGCATGCCGGGCGTGCAAAATATCCATGAAAACAAGCCTTCGATACTGCGCCTCACTCCGTGTGCTTACCGGCACAAATCTAATTCCGTCCAGATTAATAAGAGAGTTATATGTAAGCAATGTCATATAACTCTGTTCTCTGCCTCTTAGATATTCTATTGGAATTTTCTCCCCAGTCAGCTCATGCCTATGGGAATAAATCAGTGTATTGTCCAGATCTGAAAAAAGTATTTCCACTACCGTTACCCTCGGCCGTCTCTATTTTGGATTGAATGATCTGCCACATCATTCTATCACTATAGGCGTTAAAACCTGAGAAACCATCTTTCTTTCACAGTTATTCTGCCATGATACGCTCTCACCAAGCAGTTCCCGCAGAGCTATCTGCGGAATGTTAACGTCGCTGGCATGGCAGGACATATGTATCCCTCCGGACATTCTGGTGTTGACTTCAAGAAAATACGGAACGCCGTTGTAGTACTTGAACTGTATATTATAGGGACATCTCAGCTGTGCCTTCTCTTGGAAGCGCTCACAAAGGGAGATGATGTCCTGATCATATTGCAGCACTTCATATTTTTCGTAGCTCTTGACTCTGGGCAGAGTTATCAGCCCCTGTCTGGTGTTAAGACAGTCGACACTTACCTCTTCATCAGGAAGGAACGGCATTATCATCACAGGCGCAAAGATTTCTCTCTCAGAGAGAGCGTCTACTGCGTCATCCAGAGTCATTCGCGTGTTCTGCTTTTTAAACAATGCGGTGTAACCCTTTCGCTGATTATCTATAAGCCTGAAGCTTTTTCCACCCTCATCTTTTACGAACTTAAAACACACCTGTGGATGATCCTCAAGGAGCTTGTTATAGGCATCAATAAACGCATCGACATTGTTGACAATATAGTAGTCGGGCACATTGCCGATGCCGTTATCCTTGTAATATCTGTAGGCCTCTTCCTTATGATTAAGCACATTGACGATGCCAAAGTCATCCAAAAGCACCCTGATGCCTTTATCTTCAAAGCGCTTTTTGTGTTCGGATATTTTCAGCATTCCCCTGCGGGGCATGAACACATCGATGCTGTGTTCTTCACAGAATTGCAGGCAGTAATCAACATACGCCTCGTCTTTCAGTACCGGTTCTGTGTACCATTCGTCGCAGTAGTTTCTTATCACCGAATACTCATTCTCATTGGTTCCTACAATATATACAGGCAGGTCATCCTTTCTGAGTAAGCCGATGATATTTACTGCCGTGCTGAACCAGTGGTTCATCCAAATCCTTGTCATTTTCACCCCAACCGGCCACTTTGATGACCGCTTTTCCTCAATCATATTTCTTCAAAAACTGGATATCAAGATCCACCTTTGGTCCGATACCTGGAATATTGCCGTTGTTAGCATACTGCAAAAATTCGCAGCGGAACGGCGGTTCCTCGTTCAGGTCATAATCTCCGTACCAGAAAGTATATTTGTCCAACTCTTCAAACACAGCTCTAAACTCTACCCACTGATCCTTGTTAAATGCGACTGCAGGCTCATATCCTGTGGCAATAATCGTTTCACAGAATGCCACAATATCTTTTGATATCTGCTCATTGCTGAGGTTGTTGGCCCTGCCATCTCCATTCACTCTGTTCACCGCTTCGATTGCGATCGGCAATTCGATGGAATATGGCTCAATAGCTTTGAGAACAAATTCAGCCTCTTCTCTGGCCTCTTCTTCAGTAATTGCCTGTGAAAAGAAATAAACGCCCACGTCAATGCCTGCAGCCTTGGCATTTCTTATATTATCTTCAAAATTCTTGTCCAAGCTGATATTGCCTTCTGAGCCATATCCTCTGAATCCGGTTCTGATATAAGCAAATTCGATCCCGGCATCCCTGACCTGCTGCCAGTCAATGCTTCCCTGGTAATAGGACACATCTATGCCAAGTCTTGAATAATAATCTGCGTCATCATACACAAGTGAATCGCCGGAACGTGTAAATCTGTTTATGTTGTATTGTCCGGCATCTGGAAGGTATGCGTCAAAGCTGTCCGGGAGGGTCCCTTCGTTTGTTACTGTACCTGTATCACCTTCAGTTGCATCAGCTGCACTTGCATCACCAGCATTCCCGACATCAGTTGAATCTGCAACTTCGATATTGTTATCTCCCGAATCATAGTCTGCAGTGTCGTCTATGGTTGTATAGGTCCACATAGTAGAATCAATAAACAAATATATACCATAGCCGATGAAAATCGCAGCCAGTACACCGACAAAAATAAGAAGTGCTTTTACATTAAACGGCTCCTTCTGCCTTTGATACTGATAAGGCTGTACCACTTCATCCTCTTCCATGTCCTTGAAAACCGGAGCATTTGAAGGTGCTCTCTTGGGTTCATTTTTCGGAACAGGTTGAGGAGCAGGCGCAGGTTGAGGCGCCGGTGCAAGGCTAACTACAGGTGTTTTCTCTATCTGTACTGTCTTAGGTTCAGGCATAGGAGCAGGCGCGGGAGCTTCAGCCTCAGCGCGTTTCGAAGCCGCCCCTGAAGCAACGCCGTTTTCACCATTATCCCTGTTCTTCTTAAGGTCAACTTTGGAGCCGCTGTCCCCGGTTTCATTTGCGGGAACCGGAGTAATATCTTCCGGCTCCGGATTTTTTATTTCTTCTTTCCAATCTGTGATCTGAGTTCCCCTGCTCCACTCTCCGCAATGCTTAACATCGCTTCCCGAGGTTGAAACAGAGAATACACAGCCGTCACCATCGAAGAGTCCGTCAGAAAAATCTCCCACATAGAGCTCTTTTCCATTGTGAGGAGAGTACAGCAGTCCCTTGCCGTTTGCTTCGTCGTTCTTCCAAACTCCGATATATATTGAGCCATCCAGGTATTTGTACAATCCAAGGCCTTCCCTTGAACCGTTTATGAATTCACCGTAGTAGACGCTTCTGTCCGAATAGTACATTGCTCCTTTGCCGTTTCTGACGCTTTCGTCCCGATAACGGCCATAAAACAGTACACGATTTGAATCATTCTTGAGGATAAGTGTTCTGACTTCTGAGGATTCTTTTTCCAGATTACCAAGAACGGTTCCATCGAGACGGACTATCACGCCGCCGTTGTCCTGTCGGCTGTTTTTCCAATAGCCGGAGTAGATCCTTCCGTCAGGCCATGAAAAAGAGCCTTTTCCGTTGAAGAGCTCACCCTTCCAGTCGGTCCATTTGCCGCAGAATATCTTCCCGTCTTTATGAAGGCCTATGCCGCGTACCGGCTTGTTTCTCTCAGAGGTTCCCCAGTATAAAGAAAACGGATCTCCCTCGGGCTTGATGATCACGCCCTCATCGATCTGCTTGTTGTCCGCCCAGACACATATGCGGATGCGTCCGTCGTAATAAACATAGGCACCAAATCCGTCAAAAGCTCCCTGTCTCCAACTTCCGTAATACATCTCGCCATTTGGATAAAGCTTTAAACCGATGCCGTCATAGTTCTGACCCAATACATCCAGATTCCCGTAATATATTTCTTTTTCCGATACCTTAATAAACTGCTTCACTAACTCTTCCTTCTCAACTAACGATTAAGCCCTTGTCCCCCACAGCAATTGCTTCATCAATAGTATAATAACTTGATATTTCTTTCTCAAGGTGTAAACTATATTTATGTTAGTAAGTTACCAGAAAATGTGTATGAAAACAAGAAACGGGGGAAAAATGTATGGGAATGTCAAATGATGAGTACAACAATTACAAGCGCCGGATTCAGGACTGCTACTATCATGGGACAAGAGAAGACTGCGAGAGAATTTATTCTGAGATAATTGCCCGCTATGGCTACTGCGATGACCTTTATGACCTCGATAAATATCAGGGACACTGGACAATTCTTCCACCCAGATAATTCTTAAGAGCAATAAAACTAATAAAACTACTATGCGTATCTGATGCTCATATCATCATGCACATAGTAGTTTTTTATTCACAGTAGTTTATCAGCTGTCTGCAGCGATCTTTTTTGAGATGATCCTTCTGACGGAATCATCGATTCTCTCTTCCGAGATCTCTCCATCCCTGACTTTTTTCAAAATCACGGCGTGGTACACTTTAAAGTCACCCGGCGTCAGGATCAGGTCAACTCCTGCGTTTACAGCAAGAACGGCAGCCTCTTCATTGGTGTAGTTAACTGTGATCGCTGACATGTTCATTGCGTCTGTAATGATCAGGCCTTCATATCCCAGCATATTTCTGAGCACATCAGTGATCATGTAATGCGAAAGAGAGCATGGAGTATTGTCTCCGAGAATCTCCGGTACGGAAATATGGGAGACCATCACCATATCTGCCCCGTCGCTCTGCGCTTTAGAAAACGGAAGCAGTTCCACCTCCATCATCTCATCCAGAGTCTTGTCTGTACCGGAAAATCCGGTATGAGTATCCCCGCTGGTTGCCCCATGTCCAGGGAAATGCTTGTAAACACCCAGCACTTCATTATTGTGTAGCCCTTCGAGGTACTTCCTTGAATATTCCGCAACCACTTCGGCATCACTGCCAAAAGAGCGATCGCCGATCACAACATTGTCAGGGTTGGTCAGCACATCGCTGACCGGAGCAAAATCCACATTAAATCCCAGTTCCGACAGGTAACTACCAATGACATTTCCTGCTTCATAGGCCTCTGCGGCATCAGCTATCTGAGCCACCGGCTTGGTCTTCTGTACAGTGAAAGAAGGATTACCTGCTATCCTGGCTATTCTGCCTCCTTCTTCATCAACACATAAAAACAGAGGCACCCCCTCTATCTCCATCCCATAGGTCCGGACTACAGCCAGCATGTTTTTGGTCTGCTCTGGGTCCTGAATGTTCGGGCCAAAATAGAGGATCCCGCCTACAGGATACTTTTCCAAGCAGTTCCTTGTACGCTCTCCGGCACTTGTGACCTGGCCGACACCGGTTAACTGCTCCGGATTAAGCACAAACATCTGGTATATCTTTTCTTCGAGCGTCATCTCTGACAAAATCTTCTCTACTTCATCCGACTTATCATTTTCGGCGACTTCAGCTGCTGCCTCATCAATGTCTTCTTCCAGTGCCTCAGCTTCTTTAGCATCACGCTCTGTGGCTTCCAGCACATCCGATTCGACATTTTCCGGAATATCAGGTTCTGCGACTGAATCTAATTTCTGTTCCTCATATACCGGATTAGGTTCAGGTGTCTGCTCCAATTGGTTTCTCACAGCAACTGCCATTACCAAAAGCAACACAGACATGCATACTAAAGCGATACATACTCTTCTAATACTTGAATATCTCATAGGAAATGTCTTTACTCAAACTCACAAATATATGCCAGTCTTCCTCTGTAATAGCTTTCAGACAATGATAACACGTCGTTTGTAACATCGTTCCACACCCAGGTCTTAAGTGATGCTGGGTAGAGTATCGACATATATGACTCAGTTATTTCTTCACCGTTGACGTTGTCCCTAAAACTGGGCTCGCCAGGCAACCAGTACGCATTGAGTTCGCCGTTGTTAAGTACCTCGTCGAAGGGTTCTTTATCAATGTCAACCCAGTGATATTCCTTCGAATCGGCATCCCTCAGTCCGCCAAGGTATGCCACTCCTTTGAAATCCTTGGCATCCAGAAGCGCCTTTACCATTTCGCTCTCTTCCTCAGAATTGATCCTGCAAAGATAACCGCCTCTTCTTATACAATCCTGAAAGGCCTCTTCCCAGGTCACATCAGCAACAATTACCTCGTAATCATGTATGGCGGTGTCATCAGTTTTTGCAGAAGTAGTAACTTCCTGCAACGACGTATCAGAATCACCGTTTTCCGGCGATGTCGCAACATCATCCGCAATGGCGTTGTCAGTGTTTGTAATATCGGCTGACACTTCTGCTGCGTCTGCCGACTCAGTATCGCTTACCTGCGCCACAGTATCTGAATCTGACACATAGGTTTCATCCCCGCCACCATTCACATCGCTTTTGCCACTTCCCCTGAAAGTGGATACAGCTACGATGATCAGAATAATTGCAAGTATCGGTATCAGAAACCCCAACATCAGTATCTTACTCTTCTGGCCACTACTGCCGGTGCGGTAATCATCCTCACGGACCGGCAATGGGCCTGCTCCAGTGCTGTAATTATTCTCACGGGCTGGCATTGAACCTGTCCCTGTGCGGTTTGATCCGATTCCACTAGTTTCGGTCACGCCTGCAACAGAGGCGTTTTCCCCCTTGGACAGATTTACTTTCCTGCGAGGTAAGGGTCTCTTTGACAGATTGACCTTTTTAGACAGACTAACTTTATCTTTTTTTTCTTTGTTTAAATCTATAGCCATTTTGTCTCCTTCACAATTAGGATGTGATCAGGCTCATTTAATCTTCAAAAACAGTCTGATCACCACAAACAGGATCAGCAGCCCCATCAACAGAGGATAGATCAGCCCTGCGCCGATAAAGCATATAATAATTGCTATCTTTTTGCTGACCGGAGTTCTCTTTACCAGACAAAAGCCGCCTATAAGCAGGAGCACTATACCTGCCAGCTGCATCCTTGGATTATTCGTAGTCGTCAGCGTGCCTCCTCTTCTATCTGCGGCTGGGCCGTTATCTGTCTGAGTGTTTTCGATAGAAGTTGACCGGTCATTACGTCTTGATCCGCCCGATATCCCACCGGCCAATGCCACGACGGAAAGAACAAGGAGCGCAACCACAAGAAGCGTGATCAGCCTTACTGCCATGGCAGAGAGGGAGAACCTTGATTTCATTGTAAAGCCGTAGTTCGAGCCTTCAATCTTGTTCGCAAGGATAACCCCATCGTGCATCTTCTTTCCATGGACTATAACCGGTGTATTGTTGGTCAGAAACGAATATTCCACGTTGCCGTAATACATAACGGAATGACCGCCTACACCTGCGCCAGAATACGCGTCCTGGGAAAAAAGCGAGAACACATACTGGTTGCTTGCCGAGGAATACGGTATTCCATGCAGCAATGCATTAAACCATCTCTCTATAAAACTTCCATGAACAGGATTGGTCATAAGGTTCTGGACTATGCCTGAATATGTTCCGCCGCTGCTCCTTTTTTCTTTCTGCTGTGCAGTATTTCCCCCAAATGGATACGGATCAAGAGCGCCAGTATTATTTTTGGGTCTTATCTGCGGATTATTGCCATTGCCCAGATAATCCGGTTTTGGTTCTTGTGGTTTTAAGTAATCCGGAACGCTCTGCTTCATCTGACATGAAATACAGATCTCACCAGGCTGATTCACGAATGCCTTCTTACATATAGGACACTTTGTACTCATATTTTTCCCCGAATCTTTTATCTTCTTTCTTTTAATGACTCCCTTGCTGACTTCACGTCAGCAATAAACTTTTCAAATACTTCGTTTAATTCTGCGGGCATATTGGGATCATGGATCCAATTGCCCTCCCCATCCGTTGAGATGTACTTAACCAGTTCATCCGGTGGCATTATTATCATCTTTTCACCTCCTGATATTTCTCATATACTCTTCTGGCAAATGCTCTGGGATTCTTTCTTGTCTCTACTTCGGATATTGCCTCGGCAAAACACTCGCCCCAGTCACTAGCGCCGTATATACTGATGTTCCTTGCAAGATCTCCCGAACTTATATCCAGTTCGTTCATGCTCTCACGACACATGTTTGTAACAATGTCGTTTTCATCATATGCCCTGCACAGATCGTCATAGGCTGCTCTGTCCTTCTCTCCTAATTCGATGCCTCGTTCTTTTGCCAGCATCTGCAAATGGAGAATGTGGCCCATTTCATGTTTTAATATCGCATCCTGTCCGTGTCCTGAGAACCATGTCTCACCCTTCCAGTTGGGTGTCTCCATGTTGCTCACCTTAAACTCCATACCCCGATGTCCAAACTCATCGACACTGACATTTACTTCTGTAGCATATCCGTTTTCAGTCATACGAGGGCCTGCACAGGCAAAGACTCCCGGTTTTAGCTTTGCGGCACTGATCCTGGTGATGTAGCCCTTCAGTTCCGGATAACTTGCACACATTTCTTCAACATCCCGTGCGATTACTTCCTGGTACTTATCCAGAACTCCATCGAGTTCTACATCTGTGATACCACAGTCCTCCAGTCGACGACGAATGACCTCATTTGTAGGTGCCAGCTCTTTGAGTCTCTCAAGGCCAAAGAGTTCCTTGTCGGCGTCATCTGCCGGAGCTTCTGTCTGTTCTGCAGTGACCACTTCTGAAACCTGTTCGGGAGCGCCTTCCAGGACTTCTATATTTTCTTCCTGAACCACATCAGTAACCTGTTCGGGAATGTCTTCAAGAACCTCTATCCGCTCTTCTTCAGAAACCACTTCTGAACCTTGTTCCGGAGTGTCTTCCAGGACCTCTATATCTTCTTCAGAAACCGCATCTGTACCCTGGTCTGGAGTATCTTCCAAGACCTCTATATCTTCTTCAGGTCCCATTTCTGCAGCTTGTTCGTGAGCGTCTTCCAGAACTTCTATCTCTTCTTCTGAAATCGCCTCTGCAGCCTGCTCCGGAGTGTCTTCCAGAGTTTCTATCTGTTCTTCTTCCAGGGTTTCTATCTCTTCTTCCAGAGCTTCTATCTCTTCTTCAGTAACATCCTGTGGTATCTCCGGCGAAACCTCCATAGAGGACTCTTCCATGGAGCTGGCTTCATCTGACAGATCCTGCGCCTGCTCAGTGCTCTCCTCGGCATTTTCAGACGCTTCTCCTGTACCCACCCGTCTGACTACAATTTCTTCAGGTTCAATGTACTCTGATTCACCGGAACTGTCTGTTTCAGTTGTGCTTTCCGCGTCATTTTCGTAGGTGGTCTCTTCCACCTCGCCTTTTTCAAGGTCCGGGTCCTCAACCTCAACAACTTCTCTTCCGACAACTTCAGCAGATCTGGGAACAGTCGCAGAGATTTCGGCATCTTCATCGTTTATGTCGAAATCGCCTTCTGCAACCACCTCTGAATCAGCCTCCATCTCAAGATGGACCGTGCCCTTTAGTTCTTCATCTTCCGTAAACTCAGCGCCTTCCGGATCATTTATGTCAGATTCATCTCCGGTCTCAGGTTCATCTCTTACCCAGTCATCCTCTCCAGCACTATCCGCAGCACTGTCCACAGCATCACCGACAGCCTCTGCACCGTCCCTGAACCAATCATCATCTCCCGAGCTGTCATCTGCGCTCTCGTCCGCTTCATAAGCATCCCTTACCCAATCGTCATCTTCCGGACTGTTGTCAGAAGCATCTGAGCCTTCCATGCTTCCTCCATTCCTGTACTTCTCATATTCTCTGACCATCTCCTGAAGCACATCGGCTCTGCGACGGGCACCTTCCCTTATGACAGTCTCCTCGTCATACCCCTTGTCACGCAGATCATCCCTAAAGAATTCTGCCGCAGTATCTGACGCATTTAACGCTCTTTTATACCACTCGGTCTCGTTAAATCCAGGGCCTGAAAATCTGTTTAGAGTTTTCGGTTTATCATAATCTCCAGGTCTCATATCAGTCCCTCCACGGGCGTTTAGCCATCCAGTAGACAAGGATCATTCCAACCTGTAATTCATCATCCAGCCCAAGGCACTTCATGACCTTCCCTATCATGCACGCCTTGCTGCTGTCATCTTCAATCGGAATCCCCAGTTCCTTACACATATGTCTTGTAAATGATTCCAGTGACGCAATATTCAGCCCTTTTTCCAAAAATCTATCCTTGTACTTACCCGGTCTGAATTCCTCTATTGAGTCAAACACCTCTTTTTCAGGGCATTTTTTCAACTCGCAATATGCACATGCCATTGAACAATGCTTCTTTTCTGAAACTGCACCTGAAAGACTGCTTGCGATCTTTTCATTTATGGATCTTATTATCTCTTCTCTGGTCTTCGTGCCTTCAGTCCTTACCAGCGGCATTCTCACAAGCTTGGGTCTGTTATCACCTTCGGCAAACACCGCAGCACATCCCCTCTGCAGAGATGACAGGAAGTTGATCTGCGACTCGGTCATGTGCATCGAAGCACCTATGCAGTTTCTGTCCTCTTCCATAACCGTGCGATGGACAATCTTGAGGTTAGTATTCTTTATCGTATCATTGGCAAGTTTTGTGGGAATCTGATCGGCAATGATGATTCCCTGACCAAAGCTTCGGATCTCAGCAAGCATATTGCAAAAGAACTCAACGGCCTTTGCCCTGCTGTTGTTTCCATCTCCTTCAGATACGTTTTTCAGCAGTCGGTGCGCTTCCTCTATTACAAGAACTCCCTTAAGGTCAGGGGAGGATCCGCAGGATTTTCTGTACTCATATAACTGAACCAGCAAAATACCAATCACGAATGCCTTGGTGTCATCATCGCCGATATCTTCCAGCTCAAATACAGTCGGATTGTCGAGAAGCCACGATATAGGAATACTCTTGGGAACATCCAGAAGGGCTCCTTTTCCTCCTATACGAAGCGAGTTGATCCTCGTCTGCAGGGCAGCCTTCACATTTGACTGAACCTCTTCGGCGTATCCCAATCCATTCATCACAAAAGGGATCTTATAATACAGCTGTTCAAGGGTAGGATAATCTGAGAATCCGCGCTTGTTTTCGCCAGAGTACAGGTCCCATCCCTTGTCTTCATAGACTTCATAGACCGCTCTCTCAAGTATCTGC
This sequence comes from Butyrivibrio sp. VCB2001, assembly GCF_000423965.1. Classification (NCBI taxonomy): domain Bacteria; kingdom Bacillati; phylum Bacillota; class Clostridia; order Lachnospirales; family Lachnospiraceae; genus Butyrivibrio; species Butyrivibrio sp. VCB2001. The sequence continues at coordinate 33,495 of NZ_AUIZ01000016.1, forward strand.
GGCATGGGTGCATACATCTCAAAAGAAGCGTTGAAGGTGGACAGGAGATAATCTATATGTGTCTGAAGAGCTATCCCCGGCATCACTTCAAAGGGATTCAGTCTGTACTTGACTCCCTGGCTTGTTTCATTGCCCAGAGTAAAGACTTTCAGATCTTCATAATTCTTTTTCGCATTGGTGTTTATCTTGGAATTGACGAGCTCAATGTATTCTCTTTTGGCGGATTCGATGACCAGAAAGGGAACCTGATTTCTGCACCAGATATCATGAAGAATGGCCTTCATGGTATTGGTCTTACCACCGCCGGTTATTCCTATTATGAGAGCGTGTCTGGACAGATCGTTAAACGGAATTGCATAGTCTGCCCCGCATGATGAGCCGTTCCGGCCTGGGTTAATGATGGTTCCGACGTACAGACGGCGGCCATCGATCCTGTTTCTCATAACAGAATCAAACTCTACATAGCTGTCTACGTATAAGCCCTGAATTTCCTTTTTGGGGAGCATGAAGTACTTTCCCAACTCCCTGCTGCTCATGATCGTCTGATATGCGTGATTGTAAAAAGGGAATCTTTCAGCCACACGATACAGTGGATGAAGCTTTTGACTGTCATCTTCCTTCACGATGGAAGGTACACAGTAATCAAATATTCCTGCACTCTGATCAAAATCGATACATGTAAGTTTCTCAAGCCGTCCTAAGGTATTGCCCAGATAGTTGGCAAGGACGCTGTTTTTTATGCGCAGAAGATCACTGTTGTTATCTGTTGAATAGTAATAACTTACGGACCACAGTCCGCAGCCGAAGCCGTCATAAAGCAGCTTCTGAACACGGGATAAGTGATCCTGATACTGTTTCTTTTCCTCATTGGTATATGATATAGACTGCCCTAATTCGTTGGTCCTCTGGGCATTGATCTTGCTGCTGTTGTCCACCAGCATCGCATCCACCTGTCCCATAGCCAGATTGGTCAGTTCCTGCGGCATGCGATCGGCGATGAGCATCAGACTGAAGCTGCTGCCCATCATGGCGCGGCAGAGTCTGTCTATTGGCAGCATCTGGGAGGCCAGCGCCTTTTTCCCGCTTTCCACATCATATATATCAGGCACGCCTGCTATCACGCCTGAATATCCCCTGCTTATGGGGATGTCGGAGAACTGTATATTATCCGAAATATCAATGCCGGGAATGGTCGAAATGAGACTGCCCTTCAGCATCGAGAGCAGATCCTCATCATCGGTTATTCCATAGTAAAACTCTATGCCTCCGTTGGCCGTGCCGGTTACGATCAGACCCACAGTGCATGAAGGCACCATACAGCCACTGAGCACATTCTTAAAAAGCTCAAGATACTGTTCATCATTGTAGTCATTCGCAAAATCCGTGATGCCGCGAATCCTGAACCACCACAGATCTTTACTTTGAAAATCACTTTCGAAAACTTCTATCGTAGAGTTTTCCTGAAGATATCCCCTGCACAGAATATAATCGTCCTGATTCATTGATATTCCTCGCTATCGATCATTGTAACACAACAGTCAGGCTGCCGTTCATGGATAGATACATGGTCTCAATTGTTGCAGAAATCTCTGCCGGACCTGATGAAGGGAAGAATCTTGCGGTGAAAAGAATTTTTCCTTTCCCATCACCTTCGAAATTCATAAATTCCATTCCCTCACTCAGCCAGGCGTCTCCTGCTTTATGCATGATTCCCTTTGGCAGCTGAATGAAAGTCGACCCGGGAATGTATTCAAGTGCTTCCGGCAGTTTTACAGTTATCTTTAAGTCCTGCTGACTGGCGCTGTTCGTAAAGTCGATCATAATGCTGACCTCCTGGCCAACATCTGCTCCTATGCTCTTCTCCTGCCAGCCATCTGGCGAATTTCCGAATACGCTGATCGATATCCTGCTTCTCTTACGCTTCTTATCTGCTCCCGGCAATTCCTGATTCATCAGGCTTTGGGCATCGCTTTCGGTGCCGGATGCAATGTTTTCTTCCATCTGCGACACTTCAGGCATCTCAGGCATTTCAGGCACTTCAGGCTCCTTTGGCGCTTCATTTACCTTGGGGACTTCAGTTTTCACAGTGCGGGTAAAGGACGGGCTTGCACCATCTCTTTTTCCGCTTGAATGGATCACAAAAGTCACGTATCCTTCATCACCTGCGCGCAGAACTCCATCTAGTGCGTCCGTTCCCAACAACACTCCGTCTTCAGAAAAAAGAGTATGCGGCAGCACATGACCATTCATTGCTCCATTACCGGCGATCCTCGCAGAAGCGATCTTATAGCTGATGGACATATTCTCGTTGGCCATAAGTCTGATCCCATCCCATACTACCGGGGTATCGGAGTTTTCCGAAAGAATCATCGCACTTACTACTCCAGGCTGACCCATGGAAATCTCTTTTGAGTAGAAAGCCTTTAATTTAACTTCATTGGCAACCCCGCTTTCATTTGTAGAGTCATTGTGATAAAACAGTCTGACTTCATAGTCACAGCCCGGATTTATCTGGATTTCTCTGCTATAGGCATCATTCTCATCCGCACGGATGCCTACAAATCTGAATTCATCTTTTCCTGCAAATGAATCCACTGAATTGATGGTCGCGGCTTCAATGGAATCCCCCATGCTGTATACCTGTCTGTCAGGGCCGGGGGAATCAATGGATTCCAGCACAATGTCCGGCACTCCAAGCTTCCAGGACATTTTGCTCCTGGAGCCATCAGCCTTCACGGTTTCACCCTCTCCATCCTTCAGATCTGCGCTAAAGCTGCCGATGTAAAACTGGCCGTCGCCAAGATTAAGCAGCCCGTATCCGGATTTTTCTCCGTTTTCATAGGAGCCGGTGTATATGAAATCCCAGACTCCTTCTTTTCTGCAAAGCATACATCCTTCGCCGTGGAACCTGGAATTTTTGAAAATACCGACATAACATTCGGTAGAATCCGCAGTCACTTTCAGGCTTATTCCCTGTCCATGAAGGCTTCCGTTCTCCCAGTTGCCAAAGAGCATCTCTCCCTCAGGGGTGCGATAAAGACCGTAGCCACTCTTCTGGCCGCCTACCATCTCACCTGAAAAGAATTCCACACCTTTGTAAAAAAGAATTCCATCAGCATTTCTTACCTCTTCATCAGAAGCCTGTCCGTAGAAGAACTGTTTTTCTGAATCCTGAGGCCATGACTTGGCTTCGAAACCCTTTCTCACATTGCTCAGAGTCCCTACCAGCTTACCGTCTTCTCTGTCGGGTCTTCTGATAACTCCGCCTATATCTGTGCCGCCCTTTTTCCAATGTCCGGCGTAAATTCGCTGGTTGGCCCACATTAAAGCACCTTCACCGTTAAAGTCATCCTTCTGCCACTCATTGAAAATACCGCTGTACATCCTTCCATCACGGCAGATCAGCGTGCCTTCACTTGGCTTGCCGGCTTCCATGGTACCGAAAAACAAGGTAAAAGCACTTCCCGCAGGCCAAACAAGTAAAAACAGCTCATCAGAGGCATCTTCTGACCATGTGCCCACCTTAAGAGCGCCGTCGGGATCTCCAAGCATGCCAAAACCGTTGCGCAGACCACCAGTCCATCCTCCGTAGAAGAGCGACCCGTCGCGTTCTCTTTTCAATCCCATACCATTGATTGTGCCTGTATCAGACAATTCTCCGAAGCACCATTCCTTGTCTGATAAAATATGCAGATCCTTATTGCTCATTTGATACTTCCTTCCGTGATAAATTGACTGGAATAAGCTGTCACTTTCTTTTCAGCTTTTTGCCGCATCCCATGCAGGTGCGTATTCCTATTGGATTTGAATATCCGCATTTTGGACATATAATATCACCTGACACTGATATTCCGCTACCCATAGTATTATTCTGCGGCTTAGTCTGAGACAGATCACTGCCATACCCATAGGTCGGGGCGGCCACAGTGTCCTGCTTTTTCGCTTTACTCCTGGTTCTCTTAACCAGTATCACAATTATTGCTAAAACTATTATTCCCAGTGCAACTAATAGTACTACCAGCCAGTTGATTTTTGCAAGCCATGCGGACAGGCCCGTCTTCTCCGAAATCTCCTGTCCATCCTCCATAACTTTAGCTGTGGGATTACCATTGCGATCGACCACATAAAGTTCTGAGCTGATGGTCTTATTATCCTCCGGACTCAGTACTACATGGTCTTCAAAAGTTTTTCCCTTTTTTAATTCCACATCATAATATGCCTTACAGTCGTACGCTTCACTGCCCAGCATATCGGTTTCGACGGCGGCATAAGTCATGGTGCCGCTGTCGCTTCCTGTCAGCTTTACTGACAGATCTACACCATCTTTGATAAAGATCAGTTTTTCGCTCCCCTGATTCAGTATAACAACATCTCCCAGTGTGGATTCATGGTAGTTTGGAACACCATCCACAACCGAAGCGACTATATTTCCTGATGAGTCTGTAATCTCTACATCAACCGGACACAAGAAGAACAAGAGAATGCCTTTTATTGCTGTGAACAGAACTGATAAACCAATGGCTGCCTTGGCAATATTTGACTTGGTGACAACGCCTTCCCAGGTTTTCATGTCACCATCGCCCAAAGGATCCCCTCTGTGTTCATGCATATATTCCACATACTTCTTTTGATCGTGAAGCGAGAAGTCCATCCCCTTTGAGTCGACTTTATCCCAGTCACTGCTGAACCAGTAACTGCGCCCAAACTTACCCCAGTCTGTTAAGGGAGCTGACATTCCATCACCGGATGCTCCCTGGATCTTTACGTCAGGGTTGTTAAATAAAGAATATATGTCAGTCGCGGTGTCGGAGGCATTTCCAAGCATGTCTCCCAGAACTCCCGGAATCCATGCAACAGGGTCGTTGGCATTGGCGACATTAAAAATGTTGTCATGATCACCCAGCCAGTTCCAGCCTGTTCCGATATTGCGCGCAACATCCGGACACGCAAAGTTGTAATCATATACGTTAAGCTTTGGGACACCGTTATCAGATATCAGTACCGAAACAAGATTTGCAACGCCGGCGCCTCTGCTGTGCCCCGTCAGAACGTAGAATGTATTGTCTTTCGGCAAAGTGTCACCGTATAATTCCTGAAGTGTCTTAAAGACCTCCTTGGCTGCTTTGTCAAAGCCTTTGTGCCATGATATTCCGGTCTCAGCTTCTCCAAGATTGAAATTGCTCCTCCAATCCTTGGAAGAGATGGAATCATTATCAGCATAAGAACCCCGGATGGTTACAAGTATCATCGTTCTTCCATCCCAGGTCTGCTTCTTACCTATGGTGTAAGCGACTGAATCATCACCGTAGCGCTTGTCATCCCAATCCAGGTAATAGTTGTAAGTTTTGACATCACCTCTGTCAAATCCGAGGTGATCATAGTTCTCCAGGGTGCACTGCTTATAATATGCACCGCATGACAGCGACATCAACATGTCAGCAAGTCTTGGGTTATACACTGTTGAAGCTGTCTCAGAACACAGCTCTTCAAGGCTGTTGTGAAACTGCGCTTCAGTAAACTGAGGACTTGCTCCTTCCTTTAGATCCTGAAACTCATCCTCGTCGTCATGCCCATTCTTGTCTGTATACAGAAGCGGTTCCATCTGCGGCGGATCGGCATTCATATACTCAAGAGTTTCCTCGTATGTAGCCAGCGGCTTCCAGCTATCCTCATGGGGGTATTCGGAGAGATTGGCATAGACCTTGAAGTCCGTCTCCATTGAACTTGCGCCCTTAAGCAGGCCAAGAAGCTGATAGCCAGCCTTCCAGTAAGAACTCCAGTCAACAGGTGTCAATGTGGCCTGCAGCGTCACTGTTCCGCTTCCTTTTTCAACTTCCTGACTTGCATATAAGCTGTAAGAGTGCGGTTCTTGCGTATTAAAGCCAAGATACACAATTCCGTGGTCGCGGGACTCTAGATTATATTCAACAATCGCAGTAAAAGTCATTTCTGTAGTATAAGATCTATAATAATTAGGACTTATTGCGATTATCTTTACATAATCATTATCCGCTGAATGCACAGTAAAATAATCCATTCTTAGTTGAGTCAAAAGAATAGAAAGCAATAGGATAACTGATAGAAATCGATTCAATACTTTATGGTACTTATCTTTCATTCTTTTATATCTCGCTTTTTATATGCAAGTAAAACACTATTATAGAACCTTATTAACAAGTGTAACAAAATCCTCTGTAACAGCTCCTTCAAGCCTGTTTCTCATCACGCTCTTAACTTCGTCTCCAAACTTGATCCCGAGTCTCTCTGCATTATTAAGGAATTTTATAGCCGTACTTTCCCAGTTTTTTGAGTTACTTACCGGTAAAACCATCCAGCTGTATATAATCCCTGGCAAACGGTCTGCCTTTTCATGTTCTTTCGTTAATAAGCTGTATGAAAGATTTATCACTTGCATGGTATTTAACTGTGTATCTCCCATAATTCTCAGACATGTTTCTATCGCATCATATAATGCTTTCTGGTTTCCCTTATGAATAAACTCCATTATTTTCTCTATAAATGGATTTCTGTCTCTTATTCTTTTTTCTACCACATCAGACATTACATTGTTTTCCCCTGTAACAGGGTTTATATATGGCACACCATCCGGTGTTTCATAACAAAAAATCATCTTTGAATTATGTTGCTCCAAGTGCAACAACGTTGAACAATTCAGCAAGGGTCGCATTGAATAAGGTACAGCAATATATGTCAAATACATTAAATTCCATGCATATTTCTCAGATCCGTCTGTTTTGATATAAAGATTTTTATCTGTGTTAGTTGCAAGTAAATGTGAATACACTGCCAACATATACTTCATGTAACTATTGTCATCCAAACCGCACGTTTTTAGTGATTCTTCTACACCGAATGGTTCTCTAAGTATTAATTCTCCATAAATATCATCTGGAACAGCTCTTTTGATAAGCTCACGATTTAACTCTCCTGGTGTTGATCTTATCGCAGCTTTCTCCTCATCAGAAATACGCTTATCTGAAAAATTTGCACTACTTATGCGCAGAATATTATTAGGATTTTTCAAAATTTCATAGGCATTAGTAAAAATATATCCATGAGAAAAAGAAATTGGTCGTCCCTGACTGTCTGAGATACTGTACTGTGTCCTTACCAGGCCAACAGCATCATTTCTGCAATAAATCTCAAACATACATGCAGGGTTCTCACTTGCCCCCATGGGTACAGTCTTATTCGAAGACAATCCAGCATTTGTCCGCTCTACAAGCGAAAAATCCTCAACCAGTGATTTTGGTGTGTCCGATGATATGTTGACAACTGCCCACCCCGTATCAGGATGGGCATAGCAAGCTTGATAATAATCACTCATTATTATTCACCTTATATTTCATACATTAAACTTATCAGATAATCTTCCGGTGGTTCAATTTGTGTTTGTTTCACAATTTTTTGCCCACTGTTCTCTATCTTTGGTATGTCACTAGCTTTTACCCTCATTACTTCTTTGTGGAAAAGCTTCGTTTTAATCTCTATTTCATACCAGTCTTCAGGAGGATCCTGAACCGGTTTTAAAATCGGTGAATGCGACTTAATATATCCCAATTTGCAGAATATCCAGAAAAGAGGCTCAGCTATACGCTTAGGCGTTGCAGGTCCCACCAGATATTGATACAACTCACCGCTTGCCTCATCCACCCTAGTTTCAGTGCCACATCCCGTTGCAGAAAAGGCAAAGAAATTGTATGTGGAAAATCCTACACGCAGGGTCGCCATAAGCGGTCCCTTGGTCAATTTTCTTATCTCCTGACTAAGCTTATTGTATTCATCCGCATTAAACTCCGGAATATAATCCTGAGTCCTTTGGTCTCTGAGCGGTGTCATGTCACTGTCCACTATCTTATTTGCATCTGGATCTTTGATATACGCAAGGAACGTATCGCTCTTTGAGACACATACAGCCAGTGGTATAGAACACTTTTCATTGCTCGGCAGCTTAAGAAATACATTGTGTATTGTGTCCAGCACAACCTGCGGCGCCATTCGCATTCTGCTGTCAACTGGAACATTTTTGGATTTCAGATCCAGCTGTTTTTGTGGATCTATGAGGAGCAGGATAGCATTTGAATTCTGTACAAATTTGCCATATTTCACCATTGCCGTCGGACTCTGACAATCTTCTCCCGCAATATCATATAGAACAATAGTTTCGGTCTGAACAGAGGTACTGGTAACCGAACGGGACAGGTCATATACCATGGGCTGTGAGAATCTACCTTCCACGGATGCCGGCGGCAACGGCCTACCCTCTTCCACAGGATTGCTCATAATGAAATTGGCAATATCCGTTGTTGCGGTTGCAGTCATATTGAGATTTGCCACTGCCTCCTGTATTCCGCTGAGGAGTTGAGACAGATAAACTGTTTTTCCCGATCCGGTAATTCCAATTACGGAAATAAATTTCACATTGTTCTTTCCGTAATTTATCGGAAGAGGATTGTGACAGTGAGGGCATACTCTTCTTCTCGTCTCCTGCCCAAATCTGTCTACTGCAGAAACAGCCATTCCATCTCCATCAAAGCCTAAATACTGATCAACACCTGAAGCCTCTGGATTAACTACCTGAAGTGATTTCTGATGTTCGGGATTTGATGGGTTAAGGATTGGCAATTGATACACCTTGCAAGGAAGCTTAGAGTCTATTCCATACGCCTGCTCAGTTGTTTCGCCATAGTTTTTCCACCACGCAACATAAAGCGGATCATCCTTTATAAGGAATGGCTTTCTCTCCGCTGTCTGCTGCATAAGGCGTGGCTTATCCTGATCCGGAACGACTCCGGGCGTCTGGAAATCTTCTTCCTGATACCCCTCATCATTTAAGTTGTTCTGATCAAAGTAAGACTCCATCCTGAAATGAACTTCTTTGTGTGAAAAGGTTCGAAAACAATATGGACAAACAATTGCCTGCTTGTAATCAGTATAAATATCCATCAGTTGACCTCTACTATTCTAATTAGCTTTTTAATTTTTCCTCAGTTCAAGTCCGGACACCATGGAAAAGAACCTTGGCATTCCGGCAGCGCCATCGATGTAGAACTTCCCGTTTTCTATAAGCTTACCTGTTACAGGATAACTCCATTTGTCATCATCAAATCTGTAAACAATACTTCCATCCTGATAATTGGGTATCTGATCGAATTCAACTGCGTAATACATGCGGTTTGGCTCTTTTTTGCCAAAGAATCTTGGCGCCCCGCCCCCATCGCTTACCTGTGTGATGCGATAGCCCACTGTAAGCGCAATGCTTGCAGTGCACGACATTTCATCATTTGGAATGTAAATGATATATTTACCATTCTCTTCGTTGCATCCAAACAGCGTATACTCAGCTATCTGGCTCGGCAGATCGATAGCATAGTCGTTAACTCTGTATTCACTCCATTCGATCAAAGAGAAGTAAGTTCCCTCAGTAAGCCTTTCATTAGAAGCATTTATCAACCTGTCCTTTTTGTCGATCAAAGCTTTTTGTATATCCGGATTATTCAGATCCACCTTGCCACTGGGAACGCGGGAAATCAGCAAAAAATATTCACAGTCCTTCTCATCAAACTTCAGTGTGAAAACTTCTCCGCGCCTCTCAATTCTCGGGTTCTTCGCAGTTGCTGTTCCGTCGTATTGGCGAAATTCTATATCCATCTTTGAAGCTCCTTATGTAAGATTACTTTGCTGACATTCATAGAATTGCAAAATCTTAATGGTATTGTTGTTGCTTGAGTCAAAGAAAACATTATTAGAATTCTCAGAGACGTTCTGCTTTATACTTCGAAAAAGTTCAGTCTCATTTCCATCACTGTCTTTCTTATTGACAATGGTAATCTGCTTCTTTGGATTCAATGACAACGAAGTCTTTAACCTTATTTTTTTATCGAGGTCGGTATAAAGCGTGTTGGTGATCTGCTTATGTATGTCATCAGGGTTTTGCCCCATTCGACTTACCATTTCCTGCTCTAACGGCATCCTGAAGACCGCCTTGGCGGAAAAGATTTCCTCTGCGGCCTTTTTAAGGCTGTCCAGGATTTCCGACCGCTCATTACCATTTGAACCTATACTCTCTAAAAGCCTGTCTCCAAGACCGCTGGAAGCACTCTGAAGCGCATCTTTTGTGATTTCCGAATAATACTTCTCCAGATCTTCATCATCACGATAGTATCCCTGCTGGAAATCCTGAAGAATGTTTTCAAATTCTTTTGTGCTGGTTACCGACTTTTTCTGCAATGACCTAAATTCTTCCTCACATATAGGAAGTGCCCAGTTAACAAAATCAGCATGAATCTTCTCATAAATATAGAAATCTATTTTTTCTTTTCCTTCGGGCTCAACGGGCCTTAGATTTCTCACCAGTTCCTGGACGTTGGACACTGTGAACACATTGGAAACTGCTGCTGTCGACAAATGCTGCTTAACAAATTTCTGTACATAGTCCTTAAGTTCTTCCTTAAGCTCGTTGTCAAAGAGGTCCAGGGAAGAAATGAAAGTCCCGCAGCTGCCCAATGTTTCGGCATCCACTGAGGAGAAGCTCTGAGCTGCCAGGTCGAATCCTCCAAGATGCTGCCTTGGCAAAAACCTTATGTCCGCAGCAGTTGGTATCTTCTCAGAAATCTCATCACGGAAAAAGCTCTCCAAAAACTCCGCCTTACCGTTCTCAACGCCTAGTGCATCGCACAGGTCATCAAATGAAAGCGTTGCGGCAGATGTACTGCCTTTATTGGCAGATTGTTTGTCGATCCATTTAAGAATCGAATGAAGAACAATGTCACATATTGAGTCATTGGGCCTGTTTATTTCTGAAAAAGCAGCTGTCAGATAGCATCCCTCTCCCGGAGGATAGAACAAATCCATATCAGGAGCATATCCTGCTCCTGTACCGTTCAGCAGTACCATTATCCATCCCGCCATGGAATAATTCTCAAGCATCCTCTTACCACCGAGCAGACTTCCGTTGCTGAGTCTGTTGCTCAGAAGGAATGTCGATTTGTAAGGGCGTGAATCATTTGCCAGCATATCAGCTAAAAAGGCTCTTATCTCTGAAGCGATCTTCTTACACTTTGTGGATTCATCCAAAAACAGGATACTGGTAGTCAAAATGCCGTCAGATATCAGATCTTTGAATATGCTGATGCTTTCAAATCTTTCCTTAAACTGGTCGATACTTTCACAGGATGTAGTGCTGTGCAGCATTACAACGCAAATGTTGTCCATTTCACGGAAAGTATTGTCAGCCGTATACATGTTGTCTATCCGTTCCTGGACATCGTCTTCACTTAAGCTTTCATTCGAGTCAGCATCCAAAAAGCTGTTTCCATCCATGCATATCTGAACAATGTCATTTTTTCTGTTTCCCCATGAATGCTGTAAGATCGTATCAATCTCTTTTTTAGCCTCTATCGCGTCAGTATCAGCATAGACTATCATCATGGGTATGCGGGGCATATTGTTAATATTGCCCCGCCGAAAACTCTCTTCCAACTCGTCTGAAAGAACCGCTTTTAACTCTTTTAAGTCTATCATTCGTTTACCCTTTGCGCTTTACATAAGACCATACATAAGCTTAAAGTTTTCTATTCCCTGTCTGAACTCCAAAAGAAGATTAACAATTTCATCTGTCTGTTCAGGAAGCTTCATTGCCTGCTGCTGCATAAGGCCAAGATATCTGTCAGAGAAGGTTTCAAGTAACTTGTCGCAGCTGTCCTGCATAGCTGCCTGCCATGCGCCAACATCGCTGAGCCTTGCATCTATCAGATCATTTATCTTGCCCTTCTCCTCATCAGTCATAGCTTTATATGTAAGATATGCCTGATAAAGCGGTACATACTTACCTGCTGGCTCCATCTTGGGATCACTCAGAGCCACTTCGTTGGTCATTCCGAACTTCATCTCAGTATATGAGATCTTAGGAATATTTACTGAGATGACGCCTGAATACAAACCATTAAAGAAGTTTTCTTTTGTGCTCACTGTGCTCTGAACATTCTTCTTGCCATGTTCGAGTTCTACAATGAGACTGTCAAGTTTCTCTTCTTTTGCCAGCTCATTGCTGATGGCATCTGACATCTCTTTTGAGTCAATCACATGATCTTTACGAACCTTCTCCTCGTGGCCATATGATCCGTCATTGGCAATTGCAGTGATGGTAGCAGGCTCTCTGTTCGCCTTGAACTCAGCAATCTGAGTAGAAACCTGTTTCATTTTGTTGACATCGCCACTTGAAATAGCTGACTCTGCAGCGCTTACAAGTTCATCTATTGCGGGCCATGTAACCAACTGGTACTCACTGCTTGACAGAGGACTCTGTCTTACTATGCCCTTCTCAATTGCCAGGTCATAATTCTTTGCCCTGGTCTCGATCTCTTCTGTTGTATCGTTGTTGGTGCTGTAAGGCACAAGATCCGGAAGTGTTCTCCAGTCTCTGGCATCTCTGTCTGTCAGCTCATAGAGATGCTTACCAATGGTCTTATCAGCGCGGTACTCCTTGCTGTAATCATTTACTCCGTTATAAGCATAGATCGGAACTCCGCATAAGCACTTGAGCAGGAAGATCCTGTCCTTCAACTTGCTGGGACACTCTGTAAGATATGATTCCGCATTAACAAGCTTATCGGATGCAGTCAGAATCACAGATGCTGTATCCGGTATGGAAATATATCCAAGCGGCTGTGCAACCGAAATATCAAAGCCTGCTGATTTCCAGAACAGTGCTTCTGCCTTGTTCTTAAGAGGCTCCAGAATATCCTTGTAAACGAAATTAATGAGCTTGTCCTGATCCTCAGTATTAAATCTGATCTTCAGGTAATCAGTCAATGTTTTGCCTGTGTATTCATCAAATACACCCACGAGGTACTTGGAAACTTCCTTGGAGATCTTGTGCTCATCGCCGTTGTTCCAGATCTTGGGCTGATCAAAGAGGAACGTATGGAAGTTCTGCGCCTGGACCTCTGACTTTATGGATGCAACTGCCGCATCCAGTGATTCCTTCATGTCCTGTACTCTCATAAGAGGAAGTACGAAGGGATCAGCAATGGCATCAGTGAGGTCGTTATTAGACAATGTCAGATAATTCTCATGGAATGTATCAAACAGATTGCGGCTTACAGTCTGATAAACTTTGAAATGATCGTCATAAAGCTTGATAAACTGTTTGATCATCACCGGCATCATGGCAACCATCTGCTCAAGCACCTGGATGTAGCTGTCAGTTGTGAAATATGCTGCTACTGCAGCTATAAACTCCTCAAAGTTTTTCTTCTTGTTGGATAAGATTCCGCCATGAAGGAATTCATGCCTTGCAGTCTTTGCAGCCTGAATTCTAAGGGTGATATCACCACGTACTGAGTTCAGGTCATTTTCAGCCTGCTTCTGAATACCCCTGAGGTGATTGACCAGGTTTGTAGCCTGTGCTCCGTTAAGTACATCTGCGGCATAGAAAGGTCCATACTGCGGATCAATAAGAAGATTTCTCAGCGCAAAGAACGCTCCTACTACCTTGGAGGCGCTGGTCTGATCTTTCTTTATCTCATCGATTGACCAGTCATTGGTCATTGCGTGGTAATTTGTTGTTACCTGGTTGAGCATGTTTGACTGAAGTCTGTCGCGGTATGGCTTCATGATAATATCAGGAAGAATAATTGTTGTAGGAAGCGCCAGATCTGATTCGTCCATGCTGGTGAACTGCTTGTAATCAAGATCTATAGGAGGCATGCGATAGTTGGTTCCTGAGAGAAGCGAATCCTGCAGCTGCTGATATGTCAGACCGGTTCTCTCTGCAAACTGTGCAACTTCCTGATCTGTAGGCTTGTGCTGGTTAACTCTGGACATCTCTTCAAAGAGCTTACTTGCAAGATATGTAGTAATCTCCTTCATTGGAACGATGGCGTTAGAAGCACCCAGTAAGCAGTACTGATAATTGGCACCGGCTGTCTTATTAACCATTTCCATGGACTTGAAATAGTTGGCGATATGTGAAGTCATTGTAAGAGCGTCTGCACTGCCAACAGCGTCCGGTTTTACCAAAAACTGCATTACAAAATCAGATACAACATTCATTGCATAGGCGAAACCGTTTTTCAATGTGGTACCTGTAATGTCATGTGCAGAAACAAGATGGCATACTTTTACAGGAGTATCCTGAACAGGCCCGATATGGAAACCTTTGTACTCCTGATCCCACTGGCCGTGGTTATTGTGGAAGTTCATGCAATAATCCAGTTCCTTCATTGCAGCAAAGCCGTTGGCCTTGATATATCTGGAAACCGCACCACCTTCCTCAATGCTGGGATTGCTTAAGTTTACATCCGGAAGGAAAAAGTATCCGCAGGTAAGAGCTTTTCCTTTTAATGCCAGCCTGTCAAGAGCCTCCTGAACGAGGTAGCATACATCAAGAAATGTTCCTGAACCTGTTCCGCCGCCCATACCGCTGAATATATGAATGATTATCTCGCTGTCACCGGGCAGCTCTCTTGCTGCATCCTGAACAATACGCTGAATTCGAGAGATGAACTCTGCAGATTTTTCAAGTATAAGCAGACGACCGATCTGTCTGACACCGCCCGCACCGGCAGTTGCAGAAAGAATCGAAAGGCCGCGCTGTCCCTTTTCTCTGTTTTCTGTCTTGAGCCAGTTACACTCAGGTGTGTTTGCCAAAGTCTTGGTCTTGGATAAAAGACCATTTATATCTCCGGTAGAAATAGAAAAGAACTCCGTAGTCTCATCAAGAGAATTAAACGCCCCATCTGCCCCAAGGGAACTCTTGTCAGAATCAACAGCAAGAAAACGAATGTGTGAATACTGAGGGATTGTTGCCTCTGGATCATCAGGCTGTAACCTGCTGTAAATCTGTTTTTTCAAGTTGCGCAGGCATGCCACACCTGTTCCGCCAAGTCCAATAGCGATGGTTGCACATTTGTTCTGCTCATCCTGTTGAGAACCACTGATAACTCCTCCTCCGGTACTTAATAGTAACTGTCGATATGTTGCCATACCCTGCCTCCTTCTCTGTTTTTCATCTTGTGTCTATTCTCAATACCCCAAAGCATTGAGTTTGTCGCTTTTAAATACTACCATGATACCTTTTTCCATTTTATCATCTCCGCAGATCCTGACTTCCATACCGTCTCCGCGGATTCTGAACTTCTTAGTAGGGCCAACAGCATAATCTGTATATACAGGCTTCTTACTGATGAACCAGATTTGTGCGTTACCTCCGTCGCACTGGAATTTACATCCTTCAGGTAACGAGGACAGATCAAGACTGAATTGTGCCAGTGGAATCTGGCCTCTTCCATGATCTTTTATCTGAGGCGGATACCTTCGTGACTTGTCAAAGTTAGAAACAGCCAGTGTACCTATAAGAGCTTTCCCCATTGCGATGCGAATCACTACGATAACAGCTACTATAGCGATCAGGATTCCGACTAACGCTACTATTGCCATGATGATTCCAATGTTTGTAGATGTGAATCTCACGTCAAATGTGCAATATGCCCCATAAGGATCTGCCCCCTTGACGGTAAATGAGCCTTTGGGAATACTGAATTTGTTCACAGTGAGCTTTGTTCCGTCAAGCGTGTAGTCTTCTTCATTGAATGCAGAAGATTCAATGGTATATGTTACAGCCTGCCCTTCCGGATCTGTTGCAGCATCTTTAAGATCAAGGCTGGCCGTTCCGCCGATTACGGGCCAGATATTTGCATGAGCAGACAGCTCTTTTTCCGAAGCAACAGGTGCTGTATTGTTCACGCTTATCTCAAATTCTTCGTCTGCAGCAGCCTCCATATCATTATTGGCAGCTTTTACGGATATATAGTAAGTTCCCTCTTCGGAAACATTCATTTCATATTCAAAACCGTTCTGGCCTATCCTCATGGGATTTTCTTTTACCTGGTCACCATATTTAACGGTCGCGGTGGCAGTCATATCGGTATATCTTGAAGTATCCGAAACAATTCCTGCCGAAGTACCAATCTGTGCTATAACTTTGACGGTATCTCCAAGATGAACCTCACTTGGAGCATCCATACTTGCCACAACATAGAAATTGGAATTGTAAAGAAGTCGCAAACTGATGACCGTATCAGGATCACCAAATGCTACTGCCTGCCATCTGCCTCCGACAGGCTCCTGAACCTTGATCAAAAGGAAATCAGCACCATTTACAAGTACTGCGCCATCTGTTCCCCCCTTGTAGTGCTTGCCGCTTGGATCTACAAGTTCACAATCAGCAAGGCTTCCCTGGAACAGTACATTTATTTCCTCGACGCCGACACCCGGGATGTCAAAGTCTGTTGACACCGTGCCATCACTGCCGATCACCAGCTCAAGATTCGCAAAGTCCATGTCCTCAAAAGAATTGAAGATCAGCTTGTTAAACATGGTCTCGATGTCATTGAGGTCCTCCGCCGATGTTACTTCAGCGAATTCTCCTCCGGTAGCTTCTGCAATCTGTCTCATCTCTTTCGAATCGGCTGCGCCATTGACATTAAGGCAGATTGTGAAGATCTTGTACCCGGCCTTTCTTGCCCTGTCAATTGCATCTGCTTTCATTGCAATTGACTCATTATACTGCTCTTCATCCGGCATATCTGTGTTTCCGTCTGTAAGGAGGATGATTGCCGAATCAAGATCTTTATTCCTTCCGGAATCCAACATATTAACAGCTTCTATCAGTCCTCGTCCTATATTTGTATAGTTTGAGTACTGCTGATCTGATATGTCGGCAAGCAGCGCATCCTTTGCCACCTGTCCGTTTATGGCTTCAATATTACTCGAGTCCACAAGCTGCTCACCAAAGGACACGCTCCCGACATAATTGCCTTCATTAGCCATTTCACCCAGGAAAAGGCGAATTGCCTCATATCTGTTGTTATTAGGGTCTGTTTGTTTCATGGATCCGCTTTCGTCCGTAACAAACACGACATTACTTCTATGCAGGAACTGATCCAGATCTTTATCATCCGCATAGACATTGAGATTAAATCTGCTTAATAGCAATAAAACTCCAATGACCACTGCTGCAATTCGTTTTCTCATTTTCTTCTCCCAGGCAAATCACTCATTTTTCACTCGGCATCAATACCATAGTTAGCACAAACGGATGCAAGGCCTCCCTCGAATCCCTGTCCCAGTGCATGGAACTTCCACTCACTACCGCTTCTGAAGATCTCTGCTGCCAGAACTGCGGTCTCAGTGGAGAACTCTTCCTCAAGGTTGTACTCGATAACTGTTTCGCCAACTTCATCATCAGCATTATTGATCTTGGCTACACGAACGTATGCATCCTTAACCTGGCCGAAAGTAGGTCCCTGATCATAAATGGTTACAACGATTGCAATCTTATCTACATAAGCAGGAACTTTGCTGAAGTCAACAACGATCTGCTCGTCGTCTCCCTCTTCGCCGTCTTCCACGTTGTCGCCTCTCTCGTCACCCTTTGAGAAAACTGCTCCGCTGGGGTGTGTAAGGTTTCCATAAAATACAAAATCCTGGTCATTTGTGCAAAGACCGTTGGGTCCTAACAGGAAAGCAGAAACATCAAGGTCAAACTTTGCTCCCCAGCCAAGCCCTATAAGTGCCATCTTCATGCTCTTTTCAAGAGACACCTTCTGTCCTTTTGTAACTTTCTGTAAATTAACTGCCATTTCTTGTACCCTCCTCGAAATATAGATTTATTTTATTTTTAAGAAATTACGATTCAGCGTCATTCAAGGATCACGCAAAGGATTGAACAACTTCTACCAGTGATTGAACCCTTGCATGAGAACCGTCTGTGACGAATTCCCATCCTGCGTCAGTCCTTCTTAATGCGCCTGCGATCAGAGCAGTTTCGTTGTTGTAATTCTCATTCAGATCGAACCTGCACAGCTCTCTTCCGGACTTGGCATCAACAACTCTGATAAAGGCATTCCTGAGCATTCCAAAGTGCTGATTTCTATTAAAGGCCTCATAGATATTAACAGCGAAGACAATTGAAAATACATCTGCCGGAACTCTGTTAAGATCCACAAAGATCTGTTCATCGTCTCCCTCACCGGCGCCCGTGAGATTGTCACCCTGGTGAACAATCGATTTGGACGGATCCGAAAGATTGTTGTAAAACACCGTGCACTGCTTGATATCTCTGAGCGGAGCGTTCAGAACCTTGCCGTTTGCAGCAAGCATTATTGCGAATGCATCGCAATCGATGTCCATGGGCTTGCCGCCAAACAATGTAGCAAGGAAGCCCTTGTTCTTCTCAACCTCGTCCCATCCGAGTCCTACCATTACCTGTGACAGTCCCGCCTGCTCCTTGGATAAATTAATTTTTTGCCCCTTTGATAAACTTACTGACATACTTATCCCTCCTTTGCTGTTCCCATTATAGTTTTACGCAACAGATCTACCGGAATCATTGTAAATGCAATCAGGAATACAACTCCCCATCCCACTATTCCAAACGGAGTGCAACTGAACATTGAGCTAAGGAATTTAAACAACAACAGCGGGATCAATGCTGCATTAACAATCAAAGCCTGTGCTACTACTATAGCGAGCCATACTTTCATAAAGCCCGGATTATCTTTTAATCCCTTAAAAATACCGAAGCCGTCATCTCTTACATTGAAGCCGTTAAACAGCGCAGCCACAACAAACAATACAAAGTAAGCAGTGTAATGCTGTTCACGTGTTCCAAACAGATTAGCCATAGTAGGTGATTTCAGGAACCAGAAGCTGACAATAGTCATCCACAAAGCCATTATCAGTATCTGAGCTGCCATAGGCTTGCTTATGATGCTCTCGTCTCTTCTTCTTGGCTTTTCCATCATATACTTTTCAAGAGCCGGCTCGTTACCAAGCATGATAGCTCCAAGGCTGTCCATTACCAGGTTTACAAACAGAAGGTGAGTAACCTTAAGCGGTTCTACAATGCCAAAGAAAGGACTGATGGCACTTACGATTACTGCGGCCACATTTATAACCAGCTGGAACTTGCAGAACTTCAGAATATTGCGATAAATGGTTCGCCCATAGAGAATCGCATCCTTGATGGATCTGAAGTTATCGTCAATGATAACAATCTCACCGGCTTCCTTCGCAGCCTCTGTTCCACTGCCCATGGCAAATCCAACGTCAGCACGCTTTAATGCAGGTGAATCGTTTACTCCATCGCCGGTCATTCCAACAACCAAGTTCATTTCCTGGCAAAGCCTTACCATTCTTGATTTGTCCGTCGGCAAAGCACGGGCTATAACCCTGATATCCTTAATGATGGCCTTGACCTCATCGTCGCTCATGGAATTCAATTGAGCAGAAGTCAGTGCCCTGTCACTGTCTGACTGGATAAGTCCGGCATCCTTGGCGATTGATACCGCTGTTTCAAGTCTGTCACCGGTTATCATAACTACCTGAATACCGGCAGTCTGTACTTCTTTTATTGCCTCTTTAGCTTCAGGTCTTACATCATCTCTGATAGCAACAAAACCGATAATCACAACATCGTCATTGATCTCATTCTCGGTAAAGGGCTTTTTCGAATAGCCAAAAGCAAGTACACGCATAGCTCTTGAAGCATATTCATTGATCTTCTCATTTACAACATCCGGGAACAGATCAGTTTCAGTTCCATCGGTCTTTAAACCTTTTTTGGCAACTGCCAAAAACTTCTCGGGAGCCCCTTTATAAAATACCTGACCCAGCTCTCTTATCTCAACCTGACTGAACTTGTTGGCAGAATTGAATCCCTGTGACAGCCCAACACTGTAATCAGTTGCTTTGTCTGTACCATTTGCAAGGAAGTTATAGGATTCTTCTCCCAGGAATCTCATGAGAGCCTGATCTGTCGCATTTCCTCCAATAACCCTGTGCTGTCCGTCAAACATGGACGCTGTGTTCTTGCCTATAGCAATATCAACGAGGGACTTAACTTTTCCATAGTTCTTGATGTCTGCCAAAGGTATGTTGGCACCGTCCGGTGTGAAGAACTCAACTACTTCCAGACTGCCTTTTGTAATAGTACCTGTCTTATCACTGAAAAGGATATTCAATGAACCTGCTGTCTCAATACCAACTGCCTTTCTTACAAGGACGTTGTGATCGAGCATTCTGCTGGTATTCTGCATAAGAACCAGAGAGATCATCAAGGGCAGTCCTTCCGGTACTGCACATACAACAATCAGAATCGCAAGGGAAACTGATTCGATGACGTTCATCAATATGTTGCTCCAGCCCGTTGCAATATATGCACCAAATCCACCTGCTTTAAAGATGAAGTAAGCCATATAAAGAACAACTATTACCACTGCTGATACATAGCCGAATACTGATATCTGGTTGGCCAGTTTTGAAAGCTTTACCTTAAGTGGAGAATCAGGTTCATCTTCCTGCATGTCCTCTGCCATCTTGCCCATCATGGTTCCAAGGCCGACTTTCCTGACATCAAGGACGCCTTCTCCATCAAAGACAACGGCCCCTCTGAACAGAGAGTACTTATCAACAAACACTTCACCCGTAAGCTCCTCGGGAAAGACTGTCTCAATTGATGTGGCTGTCTTCTTGCACTCTTCTGCCTCACCGTTCAGGACTGAGTTATCGATTCTCAGATCACCATCCACAAGAATTCCATCGGCGGGAATCTTATCACCGGACTGGAGGATTATCTTGTCTCCAACAACGACATCATCTACCTCAACTACCGTTATAAGACCGTTTCTGTATACCTTACAGGTGTCCTTTTTTGTGCTGTCTTTCAGCTCTCTATACTTGGTATCACTGGCAACTCCGGTCTTCGCGGTAACAAATGCAACGATCAAAACAGCAACGATAGTTCCTATCGGTTCGTAAATCTCCGCATGACCAAGGAAAAACATGACAAGCATTATCACTACTATCGCAAGCAGTATCCTGATCATCGGGTCATTAAATGTTTCCTTGAACTCCTCCCAAAAAGTTGTCGGTTCTGAATCAGGAATCACATTCGAACCATGTTTCTTCCGTGACTCCTCAACTTCTTTGTCCGTCAAACCTACAAATTTCATATCCTTTTATTCCATCCTTTCATTTAGCCGGTTTTTTTAATCCCGGTTGCTTTTGTTTAAAAGATTCTTAAGCGAATCCGGAAAAGCTCCTATGTTCTGGAGCATAGGACTGGTCTTTTCATTGTTGTCGAAGAATAGTATCAGCGAAAGAAATGTTCCCCATGTCATTCTTCTTTTTTTGGTTTCTATTGATGAATATGTCTGCCTTGAAACCCCAATAATATCACTCAGTTCTTCTTGTGACAGCCCGATTTTCGCGCGCAAAACAGGTAGTTCTTCCGATAGTATATCGATCAATTTGTCCCTGTCCACATCTGCTACGCCAACTTCTTCATATGCAATATTATTCGTCATTCTTATACCCCGTCATATCGAAAATGCGCACTGTGGCGGATTACATTACCATATGCTCATTATTTTACACTTTGTCCAATGGATATTCAATACGATCCACATATATTTTAGTTTTTTTATCACATTCATGATTTTAGTTGTAACAATTGCACAATGGCAAAAAACATCTTCCAATAAAAAAAGCCAGAGAGTTTATCTCCCTGGCCTTTACCGTTCATAAATATTCATGATCAGTTATCAGTTTGCATCTATGCCGTAATGAGCACACAGCGCTGACAATCCGCCCTGGAATCCGCTTCCTATCGCATTGAACTTCCATCCGCCGTTGTATCTGTATAACTCTCCGACAACAACAGCTGTTTCTATAGAAAACTCTTCTCCCAGATCATATCTGATGAGCTCAGTATTAGTTGTCTGATCTACGATACGAATAAAAGAGTTGGATACCTGTCCGAAATTCTGCCTTCTCTCCTCAGCCTCATAGATAGTAACTGAGAATGCCACCTTCTCTATATTAGCCGGAATTTTGCTCAGATCGATCATGATCTGCTCATCATCGCCTTCACCCTCACCGGTCAGATTGTCTCCCATGTGAGTAACCGAACCGCTTGAATGTGAGAGGTTACCATAGAAGATAAACTCATTTCCGGAAGGACACAGACCATTGGCACCTGTCATAAATGCCTCTGCATCCAGATCAAACCCTGCACCGGTATCAAACGAATTGACATCCCATCCCAGTCCTACCATGATTCTTGACAGACCCGGATTACTTTTTGTCAGATCAACCTTTTGCCCCTTACTTAAACTTATGCTCATTTTAAATCCTCCTTCATTGAAGTGTTTGTTCACTCATTACTTCTTTATTATACTCTGATTTTATAAATTCCAGCTTATTTTTATCTTCCAGCCTTTTCTCAGCCAGGCTGTTCTGAAGTTCTTCCGTCTCACTTATTCCCGTCGTTATTGTCTTCCAGGAGCTTTCAAGCGCATCCAGATTTTTAACATTCATTCTTTCAACATTCATGTCGCGAGCATTCTGTGACAGTCCCGAGGGATTGTTCTTCGCCATCTCCCTGGCTTTTTTCTCCAGCCTTTGCATTGCATCAGACTGTATTCTATTTTTCTTTAACATGATAGCCTGTGTAAGCGACTGTTTGAATACCGGAAGAGTAACGATAAAAGCCGCATCGATCTTTTTGATCAGGTTGGAATTATTGAGCTGCATCGTCTTTATCATAGGGATCGATTGCAAAGCCACCGTCTCAGTCAGCCGCAGATCATGAATCCTGCGTTCCAGCATGTTCAGAGCAGTTTTTAAACTTGCGATATCAAACTGTATTGCTTCATTTCCTGTCTGCCGCAGCTCCGCTTCTTTCTCGCCAATTACCGCTTCAAGTTCTTTGCATCCCTGCTCACCGGCCAGGACATATTTCACCAGCTGGTGATAGCTCTGCACATTGGCCTCAAACAGATCATCCAGCAACCGGTTTGCGCGCTGTATTTCTTTTTCATATTGCCTGAGCTGAACGTATATCCTGTCCACTTCATCTCCCAGGCCATAATACTTTGCCAGCAGCTTTTCGATTTTATTCGAACCATTACCAAATATCTTTGTTAAAAAACTATGGTCTTCTTTTATCTCCGATATATCAAAACGGGACATTATTCCGGCCAGAGTCTTAAACAGTTCACTTGGAACACCTACAGTGGAGGATCCCAGGCTTTTTAAGATATTATCAGAAGACTTGGAAATTGCTTCTGCCGCCTTAGCTCCGTATAAGGTGATCGATTTAAGATTGAAAACCTCTATCTCAGAAGTCATTGTTTCAAGCTCATCCGATCTTTCGAATTCGCTGCTCAGGCGTCGTCTGTCTTCCATTATATCGTAATTTTGCGCAAGCAACATCTCATCCATAGCGAGTTAACCCTTTTTAAATATGCGATTTATCCAAAACGTACCATTCTTGTGCTGTGCAGATTCAATATCGGGAACCGACAGATCATACAGATATTCTCCTATCTGGTGCTCCTCAAACATTTTAACATTAAAAAACTTTTCAACAGTCTGATATCCCGTCGGCACAAACATCAAAACGTCAAATCCCACCATGCTCAAAAAGGCGATGAGGATGGAGTCCTCAAGGCTGATCACTGTTTCACCGACATTGATATAGATCAGTTTGGGATTCTTTTTTGTAAAATCAAATTTGTGTATAATCCGCAGCAATTCCTTGTCAAGATTCAGTACAGTGGCAACTGTTGTATACTCTGTACCATTTTCACCAGTCCCCTTCAGAATCTTGCGGTCAATAAGTAACTGTAACTTGTTCAGCAAATGCTCCTGCATCTCTTCCCTGAGGAAACCATACGGGTAATTTTTATAGTTCTTAATCTTCTCTTTCTGAAGCTTGCCGTTTCTTAAGAACTCTGTAGCAACAGATTTGAGAAGATTTGGTGCATTATGCTCTATAAAAGGAACGTTTTGGATCAAAAAAACATCGTCTCCGGTCAGTTCTTTAATGCTGCTCCAATACTTATTTATATCAGCATTTTTTACCCCTGATACTTTTGCGAATATGACAGGAATATCCACCACATCATCATTTACTGCAAAACCCTGTCTGTACTTCTCCTCTTCATTCCACAGCAAGGGTATCTCTTCATACATTGTTCGAAGAATAATGGCATTGGCCTTTCCATACTGCTGATTTCTGTACATGCCTGAATCCCTGTACATCAGTACATCCAGCTCACGTTCTGCCTGATAGGCCGATGTGCCCACCTGGAACAGGGTTGTGTCAACAGGGAATCTTTTTACCTCCATACTCACAGGCTTTTTAATTTCCAAAAGTGCCGGGTCTTCAACAATACACTCATCATTCAGATTTGGAACAAAAATTATTGTGTCTAGCGGCAAACGAGACAGCATCCTCAAAAACAGAGCTTCATTCTCCTTTGTGCAGCCGCCAAGGTATAGAAATGAATTGATATTTGGCATTTTCCAATTGGAAAACAAGCTGAAAATATAGCGATTTATCCAACAGATCAGATAGACTCCTTTGCCTAAAAGCTTATTCAGATTCATGTTCTCCATTCCAGACTCCATGATCATGATATCCAAAAAAGCTTTTGTGACAATCCTCTGAAGTTCCGCACTCTGGGCAAATCTGATATTCTGGACCAGATCCTGCAGCAGATCTTCCTGTCTTGTATATGAACTTTTTCTTTGAACCTTGGCTATTTCATCTATAGTCGGTACCGGAATCCCATCTTCCACTACCGTGACTGCTCTTCCGCTATCTTTTAACCCTTTGTAGAGGTTGTATAGCTCATTCAGATATGTACAACCATCACCAGCTCCATAAACCACGGAAAAGATATTGTAAAAACACGCGCCATCGTTCCCTCTCCCGCTTGGAGAAATCAGCGCTGCCTCAAACACATTTTCATTAGAGATCCATGTATTTGTACAATTATGAAATGCAGGAGCTTCGCCATATAATCTGTCTATGCGCCCCTGTTCCAGCACTTCTTCTCTTACACGTTTCAGGCTATAATTTTCAGGAAACTTAGTCAGTCCATTCCCCAGAATCACGTCAGAGTACACTGAATCAGGATCAATCTTCAGATAATTCGAGTCCCCGTTATATTGAAGGAGCAGAACATCACAGCCCGCTTTTGACAGAATTGAAAAAAACATTAATTCATAATTACTAACATCGCCTTCATATAATACTTTGGGCACTGCAGCATTTCCAATCTTGGAAACTACGCCCTCAAACTTATAGTATAACCAGCACATAAATTTGATGAATGCATTCTTTAAAATATTATCATTCTTCCCCTGAAAACGAAGTTCATTCAAGCACTCAAATATCGCCTCCGCAATAGTTCCTGCCTGAATATCGCTTAACCTTGGCATCCACTTCTTAAGAGCAGGCGAAATAAAAGCCGGGCTCATCTGAAAATCTCTTCCCATAGTCTCCGTGTAATAGGCAAGGCTTTTATCATCGGGATTCTGTATTTTGCCTTCTATTATTATGCCGTTTTTCTGGGCTGCCATGAAATACTTATGGATAAACCGATCCATTTCCTCATTATATCCATTGATCCGATAAAAATATACGCCGCGTTCCGGTCTATCATTAAGACCGACAAAAAAATCATCAATAGTCTTAGCTTTCACATGCTTTATCATTATTAATCCTCTGTAAACTCTTGGGTTACAACACTTCCGTAGACATGTCTAAACTCATCTATACCTTCTCTAAATTCCTCAAGAAAAGAGACAATTATTTCTGTTGCCTCAGTCAACTTCATCGCCTGTTGTTTCATCACCTCAAGATACCTATCGCTGAAAGTTACCGATAGCTTGTCACAGCTATCATTAATCACATCTCTCCAATTTGTGAGATCATTCACTCTTTCCTCTGTCAACCCAATAATCTCTTTTTCTCTTCTTTAGACAAACCAATATAAGTAACGAAAGCCTGATATAAGGGTACATACTTACCTGCAGATTCCATTCTGGGTTCTATTCCTGTGATACCAAGACCAATCGCTCCACAATTATTCTGTTCATCTTGTTGCGAAGTAGAAAACACTCCTCCACCATCGCTTAACATAAGTCTTCTATAGCGTGACATTATGCTTCCTTCACCAACTATACAACCGCGTCAAAATACATTATACCACTTGGGAGCCTCATAAAACCTTTTCCTTCTTCTCTATTAGTAATGTTTTTCATCATAACATTGTTATATTTCCATGCGCTTGCACTTCAAAAAATATCTCACAGCGTTTTTTGAGTGGTTCTAAGATGTCATTATTAATTCAGGATTATTCTTATGTAAAAACTTATATAAAATCAATTCTTTTAACACACCAGAGGGGCTTTCTGACAGTATTAATAATAGTAGGTTCAATTTACAATTGAGTTATATATTGTTTGCCTTAATCCAATAATGTAAATTTCCACGCATCAGAACGATGAGTGGAGCCACGAATCAGAAGTGTGGCGCGGGGAACAGCCCCCTGAATCAAGAATACGAGCGCAAGTACTGCCAGAAATACAGGCGCGCCTGATAATCAAGAATACGGGCGCCACGAGGGCGCCCGAAAATTTGCACAAGAAGGTTTTCCAACCATCTACGCATATCCTAATCAATAGTAGATTTATCAATTATTTTGAAGACTTCAGAGTCGGGATTTTTTCGACCGCTTAAGCATCTGGAAGCATTTGAGATCATATACGAGCATCTATCTTCATTACTGTACTTTTGGGGTTACGCATTTGAGAACATCTACGTTCATTTGACTTCCCCACAGATTTGTCAGCTGTTTGTCAAAGGCTGTATCAGTCACGATATTTCGTACTTGTTTCAGCGTATACTTTCCGTAGACTTTTGCGCTTTTCCTTTGAATAATTATGCTCGTTTGTCAGAATGTTGTTTTGTCAATTTTGGTTTGTCAGAAAAATTCTTTTCGGAGTACCATTTTAGAAAACGCCATTAAGCTTTGCTGCAAGCTTATTGATTGATTCTTTGTTTCTCCGATCTGACGAATCAGCATAGATTTCATATGTAGTAGAAATCTGTCTGTGTCCCATCACTGCCTGGATCACTTTTGGATTGTCCTCCACCTCACAGAGCCTTGTAGCAAACGTACGTCTCAGATAGTGGCATGTGAAATGCGGAAGTATTATCGGTTCCCTATCTTCCCTAACAGCATCAATCTCTTCCTCATGATTGTAATCATTGTAGATTCTTTTAATTGCTTTATTAACTGAGGCAGCGCTCATTACTGAGCCATACTTGTTTTGGAAAATAAATCCCGAATATCCGTCTACTACAGTCTGATTGTACCCCTTGCCTGCAAGTTGGTTTTCCTTTTCAAATTGGAATGCTTCTTTAACAGCATCCATCATAGGGATTATTCTACAACCTGCTTTGGTCTTAGGTGTTGAGATCCTTAGCTTTGATGTGCGTGAACCCTTCTGAGGGTAGTACGACAGTGTATGATTAACATCTATCCATCCCTCTTTCAGATCGATGTCCTGCCAACGAAGGCCAGTGCATTCTGACCTCCAACTCTTTCAGAAGCCTTGTCCATGAAATCCTCATAAGCCAGAACTCCGGCTCCGTGAACGTTTCCTTCTACAGATGCAACAAACATCTGCTCCTGCTCAGGTGGAATGTTAAGACCAAGCATCTCAAGGTCCTCAACTCCCATCTGCTTGGCAAGTACTTCTGCCATGCCCTCGATAACAAGAGGTCTGATCTCAGGAGCATTCTTCACAGCATCCTCATGGAGCTGGTCTGCAGTGATTCCGTAATTATCAATCATCTGATTTGTCACAAGGATTGTTCCTGTGCCCTGGGCTGTATCTCCGATCACGAAGCGATAAACCACTGACATGTCCTCAATATCCTTATGAGGAACAGTCTCAAGCAGGTCCGCATTTCTGTCTTTGGAAACAACCTCCATGGCAAGTGAATCCTTCATCTTGCTGTAATCACTGAATGCATCCACATCAAACTCAGGTCTGGACTTAAGAGCGTTGTCCGCCATATCAGCAGCTCCCTCTACAATAGAATCGTAAGATCTTCCGTCCTCATACTCCTTGTAAAGAGCTGTTGCGTTAAGATTTACTCCGATGATGCTGTCCTCCGGCTTTACAGTGATTGCCTCGTAGGTCTCGTTCATCTTATCTACAGTTCTGGTCTCTACCAGTGTGTCTCCACCGTTTCTTGCATCAAGCGCTTCCTTAACGTCCCTTACCAGATTGTCCTTAAATGTTTCAAAATCCATGTTGTTTTCCTCTCTCTTTTCAAATAATTTTTGACACGAAAAAAGCACCGGTCATGACGCATTCGTCACAACACAGTGCTGGAACATAAAACATATTCTTTTGCAAAAGAAAAACGCCTCGTGGTTCGGACTTCATTTTGTAATCCGTATCACTTGGCGCATTATAATAATATCATGCCTAAAATCGATTGAAAAGTGACGCGAGGGGTAAACTTGGGGTAATATCAGGGTAAACTTGGGGTAAAGTTGAGGTAAACTTTTTCAAATCTCAACAACTAACTGAATTAAGCTCGCTATCATCTGGTTCATATATCATACGAATATCTTTACGCCTGCTCCAGATCAGTAGCCAACTGGAAAACATAGCAATTGCCCCGCCAATTGTGACGCGCCATCTATAATCAAGAATCTCACCAAGAACCCCCATCAAAAGTGAAAAGACACTTGCTCCAACTGTGATCAGCACCCCTTCGAAAGCATTACCGAATAAAAAATGTATTCTACATAGCCAATAAGCATATGTCGCAGTACCCTTTACATAAAACATTGCCAATAATTTACTCAGCTACCCCATATATAACTTCGATATTTGTAGTCTCTATTTCCAGGCATTGTGCAGCAATTTCTCTGATCCTGCTTTTCATCTCAGCATCTTCAATGTCGGCTTTACTAACAATATAAATGCATGCTTCGTTTATACTATTATCATTAGCATTGCAAGCCATATCCAACCGTATATTAGTAATATTATCATTATCCAGAGCCTTAATCTGCTTTTTCAATTCTATCTCTTTATTATGCAATTCGACAACTTCAGCTGACGCCCCAGTTTTATCAGAAAACTCTCCTGAAACCATATCCTGTTTCATAGCGTCAACAGTGCTGAACAGTGCCACAACGGCAATGAGTGTGACTATTATGACTGCAACACCAACTGCTATATTTCGTTTTCTACGTATTTCCTTTCTTATAGATTTTATTATTTTCTGATCATGCCGGGATCTTTCAGCAGTAAGTGTAGCCCCATCTTTAAGCTGACTATAGTATTTCTTACAGCCTTCACATTCAGCTATATGATTTTCGACTATTTCTTTACTGTCATTCGAAAGTACATCGTCCACATACAGTGGAATAAGATCTCTTACAACGTTACAGGTTATTTTTCCCATTTCTGCATTTTCTCCTTAATAATCAGCCTTGCCCTATGATAAGTGACACGTGCCCAGCTTTCTGTTTTACCAAATAATTCTCCAATATCAGAAAACGGCAACTCTCCAAAAGTCCTCAGTGAGAATACTTCTTTGTATGGTTCTTTCATATTATGGATAATATGATGCGCTCTTTTCGAATCTGCTCTGAAAAGAATCCCCTCTTCTATTGAAGTTACAGGTTCTCCATATTCATCCGGCAATTCCTCAAGTCTTGCGTTGGCCTTTGTATAATTCAAATATGTATTCTTAGCAATCTGGCACAGCCATACTTTTATACTCGAGTCACCGCGGAAACCATCTATCTTTTCCATTGCCTTAAAGAACGTCTCCTGCGTAATATCCTCTGCCACAGTCTGATTTCTGGAGATGGTCATAATATACTTATATACAACCGAGAAATACTCGTCATATATGCTCTCGATATCCATCGCTTTTTCTCCTCCTGTATATATGACAATCTAAAATGCAAAACGTTACAGCCCTTGGTAATTATTTTTGAGTTTCTCTTATTTCTCCATGCTCTGCTATACAATAAGAACCTTCAGCAAACAATTACTGAAGGTTCCCTGTCTTCCCAAGTACGGGCTTATAGATCATAGATCTTCTGATTTTACATCCTGCAGCCAGTCCATAGAACATAAGTATTCATAAAAAGTCCTGTATTCTGGAACCAGCCATTTTCCTTCGACATACTCTATCAGATCCGAATCGGCACTATACTCTTCATCGATGCACTTCCCATGTAAATACAATGAAGCGCTGCTATCTCCTGCCCAATAATCCCCGGTTTCAACATCAAAAACAAGCGTTTTATACTGTTTTCCCTCGTCAGGCAGTCTATCCTCATCTACAAGATCAAGCACAATAAAGTGGTAGTGCTCGTTTAGAGCAGCTTCTTCTCTAAGAATATCCAGGCTTTTACTCACGCAGCTAATCATATAATTATCTCTGTTTCTTTGAACGTTCTTATAAGTGCGATATATAGCTTCATAATTGTCATTACGCCTATAGAAATCATTTAGGTCATATTTCATGGTGTGCCTGAATATTCTGGAATCCAGATACCACTCTTCCTCCTCCTCATCATATTCTTCTGTCAATGATACAAATGAACATTTGTAAACTTTAGGACATTGAATCTGTTCATCTTCAGAAGAATTTGCTGATAGTGAAAAATTCTTTCCGCATCCAATCAATCCTATGCTCAATGATAATATGGTAATTGCCAACAATACTCGCTTCATACTTTTTCCCCATTAACGCCGAGAACAAAGCTCTAAAATCTGATCTTACCCTAAGCATTATCTACGCCGCTCTCGTGACCCTGCTATCCGCCATGAAGTCTACCGCCTTCGTGGCGGACTTCATGGATTTTCTCGAAAACGTTAGGAACATCGCAGTAAGCTACCTGACTAAGATAACAGAATCCGGTGAATCAGCCGCAGAGATATGCGATGCAATAACCAATCCTGTTATCAGGAATATAATCCATCAGCTGATAGCGTCCCTGGTATCTGCATCGATTATTATCATAACCGGAATAGTACTAATCGTTCTGATAAGCGGATATGCCACCTGGTATAAAAAGAAAATCTTTGATAATATATCGGTACTGATTACGACGTTTACGCTCCTGGTTACAATATTCTTGGCTGACGAAATCAAAATACTGCTACCTGTAAATCTTATAGCCATCAATCTGATCGTACAGCTACTATATAACGGAATAAGAGCCTATATGCCAGCCGATAAGAGCTGAGCTAGCATTGTCTCAGAGCGAAAATATAGTTTGAACTTTCTTTAGTTTTTGACTACAATAAAGTTGAGTAAGTAGGTAAATGAACCGATAAAATAAATGGAGGAGGTGCTGATATGGCTACATCAAGCATTTTTCATAACGTGGTTATAAATGACCCTAAAAAAGCTGATGCTTTTATTTCGGCGATAGAAGCATCTATAGCTGATCCGTATAAAAGGAACGAGAAAACACCAGTTACAAAAGTTGAGTCTGATCCAAAAAAGATATCTCACATCCTTGATATGTGGAAAAAGGAAGCTGTAAACTGAATGTCTCTTGTAGTATTTAACATACTTGATCTTATTGATTTGGGTGGCAGCGATGTTATCGAACACAAGCTTGCCACCTTTTCATCGCCCAAGAATCCTGAAATTGAAGACTTTATCCGTAATAAGGCAATAAGTTTTGCCACAGGTAAACTGTCAATCACATACCTTGTAAATGATGATGACACAGGAAATATTCTTGGATATTTTACATTAACACATAAATCAATAATTATTAACGGTGAGAACCTCTCCGCCACATCCAGAAAAAAGCTGGCAAGATATTCCCGTATGGACGTATCCACCGGCAATTACATGGCCTCATCATTCCTTCTTGCTCAGTTTGGCAAAAACTATGCACTGGATGAAGCTGACAGAATCGACGGAGCAGACCTTATGAAGCTGGCTACAGATGTCCTTGTTAATATCCAACGTCAGATTGGCGGCGGAATCGTTTATCTTGACTGCGAAGACAAACCTGAATTAACATCATTCTATAAAAGACAAAACTTCAAGGAATTTGATGACAGGTTTTCTCCAGAAGACAATCAGAAATACATTCAGTTCATGAGATTTTTCTAACTCGTACTAAAGGGACTATCGCAGAGTTTCACAACTGCGAAGTCCCTTTAGTATATTCAATAAGATTCCCCAACAGCACCACAATCTCATAGTTCGCAACGATCAACCTGTCCACCATTCTTTTCAAGTATTATGAAAAAGCAAATGGTTGATTTTGGTGTAAGTATCCAACTTATTTATAACTCAGGCAGGATCCGGTGCCTTATGGTACAGGAACTTAAGAATAAGCGGTACCGATATACTGGAAATGATTATCAAAAGAATAACTGCTGTGAAGTAAGAAGAATCAATAATATTCATGTTGAGACCCTTATTAGTGATGATCAGAGCAACTTCACCGCGGGTCATCATTCCGACTCCGATCTTAAGGCAGTCGATCCACTTAAACTTCAATGCTTTTGATGTGAGTCCGCATCCTATGATCTTGGTCAGCATAGCGACCAGCACAAATGCAACAGAGAACACTACCATGTCAGCGTGCACCTGGCTGAAATCAGTCTTAAGACCGATGCTAACAAAAAAGATTGGCGCAAAGATCATATAACTATTGATATTTATCTTTTCATCGATATAAGGAGCATCATGGATATTGCAAAGAATAATTCCGGCTATGTAAGCTCCTGTAATATCAGCTATGCCGAAATAATGTTCAGCAGCATAGGCCATGATAAAACATAGTCCAAGACCAATGATTGGGATCCTTCTTGTATGAGGGAATTTAGCATCAAGTACTTTTACAACACGATAGGTAACGTATCCCACAATCACTGATAACACCAGGAAAAGAGCTGTCTTTCCGAGAACAATAGCTACATTGCTGCTGGGATCTTTCATTCCAAGGACAACTGTAAGAACAATGATACCGATAACATCGTCAATGATCGCCGCACTTAAGATGGTCTGTCCCACATGTCCGTTAAGATATCCAAGCTCTTTAAGCGTTTCTACTGTGATACCGACAGAGGTGGCTGTCATGATACATCCGATGAAAAGAGCTTTAAAGAAATTCTCTGTTCCATAAGGAGTAAACCCATGAATTGCCATGAACATTACTGCTCCACCCACCAGTGGTACAAACACGCCGGCACAGGCTATGAGAAGTGCCTTTAAGCCTGATTTTTTAAGCTCTTTGATGTTGGTTTCAAGACCGGCTGAGAACATGATAAGAACTACGCCTATTTCAGCCATTTGAGCAGTAAATTCACTTGGCGCTACTATGTTTAACAGACATGGCCCAAGAATAAGTCCTGCCAGAATCTCACCTACAACGCCAGGTGCTTTGAACCTCTTGGCTATGATGGACATAAACTTAGCCACAAGAATAATAATGGCAAGATCCTTCAAAATCAGATAGTTTTCCATTTTAGTCGCTCCTCACTTCATTTTTTTCTTTTGTTGTCTTGAAACACTAGCGATATAAAGATTTTGCGGGATAAAACGTCCCGCACTTATTGCTACTTTCATCAGCGCTGTAGGAATAATGACTACTTTTCGCTTTTTCATCATATCCACAGCATAATTTGCACAGTACTCAGCCGTAATCCCTTTCAATGCAAATTCAACGTTAGCATTTTCGTTGAACTCGGTGTCCACAGGTCCCGGGCAAAGGCATCCGATATAGATTTTACTTCCCGTCTCAGACAGTTCTCTTGCTATTGCCCTTGTAAGGCTGACAACATATGACTTCGTTGCATAATAGGTTGCCATAAACGGTCCAGCCGGTATTAATCCTGCCGAGCTGGCAACATTGAGAAGATATCCTCCGCCCTGATCACTGAATTTACGCAGCATCCTTTTTGTAAAATAATGCATTGCCTTTATGTTCAGGTCTATCATATCCAGGTCCTTATTTAGATCTGTCTCTGTAAACTTTCCACAATCGCCGAATCCTGCGTTATTTATAAAAATGGAGACAGGTTCTTTCTCCAGTCTGTCTGCAAGCTCTTTACACTGCTGAATATCGCCCAGATCCTTTGGAATAACCAGGCATTTGGCATCACTATCCATCACCTTTTCCAGTTGCTTGGATAATTCCAGCAATCTGTTTTCACGCCTTGCCACAAGCACAAGGGAATATCCTTCTTTCGCAAATCTTTTGGCGAACTCCATGCCTATTCCTGAACTGGCACCTGTTATTACCACAAAGTATTTAGAATGTTTCATGTCTATCACACCTTTTGGTCATAATCTTTCTTACGCATAGAAAACGCATATACATACCAAATATTTACCCCCAATTATGGGAAAAGTAAACCTTCGGTATGAATATGCGTCACCTTGGCAAAAAATAGATTAGCATACTTTATTCATCGTTTTAAGCCCCCTAGGGGGTTGTTACAACTTAGTCTCTTTTTATGCCAGCTATTCTTTCAGATTGAATTCAAAATTCTTCTATTATCAGAAATCAACTTCTGTATCGTAGTAACAGCACTTAAGGAGCTTCTCCATCTCTTCCTGACTAGGCTGACGAGGGTTAGATCCTGTGCAGGCATCAAGAATTGCATTAGCTGCAATGTCGTGAAGTCTTTCAAGGAATACATCCTCAGCAACGAAGCCCTGATCTGCAGGAAGTCCGTCTGCTCCGTAGTTCTTGATGCAATGAGGAATGTTGAGATCATCATTCATCTTGCGGAGGTAATCGATAAGAAGCTTAACCTTCTCGTCGTCACTTGATCCACCAAGATTCATGTAATCAGCGATCACGCCGTAGCGCTTCTTGGCTGTAGGATCCTTAGCATTAAATGCAATAACCTTAGGAAGGTACATAGCATTAGCTGCGCCGTGGATGATGTGTGCACCCTTATCTGCAAATGCAGCACCGGTCTTGTGTGCCATTGAATGAACGATTCCAAGAAGAGCATTTGAAAAAGCCATTCCTGCAAGACACTGCGCATCGTGCATAGCATCTCTTGAATCCATATCACCGTTATAAGACTTAACAAGATTAGCCTGAATCATCTCGATAGCGTGGATTGCAAGGCCATCGGTGTAATTGCAGTTAGCTGTTGAAACATATGCCTCGATAGCATGTGTGATGGCATCCATACCAGTGTGAGCAACAAGCTTAACAGGCATTGTATGTGTAAGCTCAGGATCAACGATAGCAACATCAGGTGTGATC
Organism: Butyrivibrio sp. VCB2001; assembly: GCF_000423965.1. NCBI lineage: Bacteria > Bacillati > Bacillota > Clostridia > Lachnospirales > Lachnospiraceae > Butyrivibrio > Butyrivibrio sp. VCB2001. The sequence goes on from NZ_AUIZ01000016.1 coordinate 68,678, forward strand.
TCAAAATCAGCTATAGGATATTTGATTCCCTTGCTGTAATCTGTGATGATTGAGAAAGCTGTAACCTCTGTAGCTGTTCCTGATGTTGAAGGAATAGCGCAGAAATGAGCCTTTGTGCGAAGCTTAGGCAGGCCAAATACCTTGCACATGTCTTCGAAGGTTGTCTCAGGATACTCGTACTTGATCCACATAGCCTTAGCTGCGTCGATAGGTGATCCGCCGCCGATTGCTACAATCCAGTCAGGCTGGAACTTCTGCATAGCCTCGGCGCCCTTCATAACTGTCTCAACTGAAGGGTCTGGCTCGATACCCTCAAACAACTCAACTTCCATACCAGCTTCCTTAAGGTAATCTTCTACCTTCTGAAGGAATCCGCCCTTTTTCATTGAGCTTCCGCCAACGCATACGATAGCCCTTTTTCCCTCAAGTGTCTTAAGCGCCTCAAGAGCGCCCTTTCCGTGGTAGATATCCCTCGGTAGTGTGAAACGTGCCATAAGAAAAAACCTCCTTTATTATATTGTTTGTTAATTAACTAACGTAACCCAACAACTATTATATCAAGGATTCCTGGACAGGTCTATCATGATTTACATGAAAACCAAAAAGATCTATCTTCTTTCCATCTTTGTGCATTGAGAACTTATGAGTGTTGCCAGAAGTATATATTTTTGTGGGGGGCAATGGCTGCCTCTTATTAGGTCACATCTCAAGGATGATGTCTATAAATAATCCTTGTACGAAACAGATAATTCCACCCAAATACTATGACTGATGCCATCATCTTTGCTAGCATTTCTCCGATTGAAAATTTGTTTATCAGCAGCCACATAATGATAAGGTTAAGAAAAAGCCCGCTGAAACATGCAAGGTAAACAAGCAGTATCTCACGCTTATTGTTTCCAGATGCCTTAAAGAGTATCATCCTGCCAACACACCAATTCACAAGGGTCGAAAACAGGAGTGCAATTATTGCGGCGATTGGATAATATATCTTCAGCAATTGATTCAATAAGAAAAAGAGTCCCCATTCAACAGCCGTTCCGCTCATGCCTGCGATACTGTATCGCATTATTCCATATAAAGTTTTGCTACTCTTTTTGTGTAAGGTTTTATTATTTACCAAATACATGATATTTTTACGCTCTTTTATGTATAGACCATTGATGTCTGGGTCTGTGCCTAAACGCAACGATATTTAGAGGCTTTTCGTCCTTTTTAGCATAATTCTCATACGCCTTCTTATAATGTTTCTGACCAGCCCAGATATCATCTGCAACAGCCCCCCACTCTTTAGCGTAATTATCGCATTTAGCACAAAGATGTTCAACGGTTTCCTCTGATTCTTCGTTTGTGCCATGGGCACCGGATCTTTCAACCATCTCCCTTAAAAGCTTAGGGTTTTCAAGCATAGGGCAAGGTCTTAAATGGTTCTTATTAAACGGCTGACCTTTGTGATACTCCATGAAAAGAGGGCTTTGAAGTATCCCAAGTATTGAATGAGTATGTATATTTGCATTGGAGAAGTGGATAAATACGCAAGGCTCAGCATCTCCATTTGAATTGATATGGAAGTAGTTTCTTCCTCCGGCTATGCAGCCGCCAACAGCTTCCCCATCGTTCTGGAAGTCCATAGGGAAGAAGCCAATGTCACACTTATCGCTTCTAAGGAATCGTATCTGATCCACCATTTTCCTTCTCTGTTCTACAGTAGGCATAAGCTCAGGAACAGCGTTATTTCCAACCGGCATATAGTGGAAGAAGAATCCGAATCTTGCACCTTTTTCGGATATAAACTTTATAAACTCAGGATCTGTGACTGCTTCAATATTCTGTCTTGTGTAGCAGATAGAAGTTCCATAGACAATTCCATACTTCTTGAACAGATCCATGGCATTCATTACAGCATCATAATGTCCCAGACCACGCCTTGCGTCATTAGTCTCAGGAGTTCCCTCAATAGAAAGCTGGAATGTGAGATTTCCAAGTCTTACAACTTCTTTACAGAAATCCTCGTCAACAAGTGTTGAGTTGGTATAGATAGAAAACTCAACATCATTGTGCTTTTCAGCCAGTTTCAATATATCTTTCTTCCTTACAAGAGGCTCTCCTCCTGTCATCATGTAAAGATATATTCCCAACTCTTTTCCCTGAGTAACGATCTTGTCCATATCTTCAAAAGACAGATTGTGCTTAGGGCCATAAGTACCTGACCAACATCCGGCACAGTGCATGTTACAAGCACTTGTAGGGTCAAAGAGAATAAGCCAGGGGATATTACATCCGTACTTTTCCCTATTCGCTCTGATCATTTTTGTACCTCTGAAAAATGCCTCATAGCCGAGATTGAGCATCATCATCTTTGCAACATGAGGATCTGTCTCATCTATTACTTGGTTCAGGAATTTCACCCATCTGTTATCAGGATTCTTAAATGCATTCCTTACCTTATCAAGGCTTTCTTTCCTGGCTCCATCTTTTCCCCAGAATTTTTCTGCCTGATCTACCAGTTTTAGATAAGTTGCTGTTCTGTTCTCTGATTTATCGAGGTTTGCAAGAAACTTGTCTATAAGCATACTGAACGCCTGCCTTTGTACTTTGTGAGAAATGTTTTTTGCCAATTCCATACTTGTTATACCTCCTCATGTGATGTTATAATTGTTCTGTTGTTACAAGTGTAACACCACAGTATAAAAGCTACAATGCCCATAGCATCGGACATTACAATAATACGTTTACGTGAAATGATGTTACATACTTGTTTTTTTTGTAACGTCAAAGGGGGAAAAGTGAAAAATTCAAAAGATTTATTAACAGAAATGCAGAAAAAAGAAGTTCTGAGAATGAATAACAAAGAGTCCAATCAGCTGACAAGAGAGTGTCTGCAGCTTTCACTTATGCATCTCATGAGTGAGCATCCGTACGAAAAGATTACAGTCAGTGATATCGTGCGCCGTGCCGGAGTATCCAGAACGGCATTCTATCGCAACTATACTGATAAACAAGATATTTTACATGAGCTTGGCGATAAAATGATAAGGCGCATAGCAGACATTAGTTCAAAACCGGAATTGCATGCGAACCCACACCAGTGGTTTGAAGATGTATTCCGTACTGTCCGCGAGGATAAGGATATACTCGCCCTGTTTGACCAGGCCGGAATCCTGCAGAGTGAGCTTTTTTCCGGCAAATCAATTTCAAAGCTTCTTTATCCTACAGCGGATACGGAGATCAATTATATCAGAATCGCCTCCGAAGCTGCATTTTTCCAAATACTAATCAGCTGGTTCAGGGATGGGATGAAGGAGGATGAAAAACAAATGGCTGATATCTGTGTGGATTTCTTTGAGAACAACATGAACAGGCTGCCATAAATAGTTTCCGCACTCAAATATCCCCCCTAGGGGCTTGTGAAGAGGTCTTTGTCATGCTAACCTTGCCAATGAAAAGAGGTATCAGCATGAATAACATTACCATCGCCGGCCATACTCTTGAGCCGGGCAAAACCATAAAGGACCACATTCACGTTGTCGGGACAGAGATACATATCCCCCACGTCATAATCTGCGGTGAAAAACCGGGTAAGACGGTCCTTATTACCGCCGGGATACACAATGCTGAATACGTAGGGATACAGGCAGCCATAGAGCTCTCCAATGAGATAGCTCCTGCTGACCTTACCGGCAATGTGATCATAATCCCCCTGGCCAACAGGTCCGGGTTCGAGAACAGAACCATGTCTTTAGTATTTGAAGATGGCAAGAACCTGAACAGGGTTTTCCCGGGAGACAAGGAAGGTACTGAAGCAGATCGCCTTGCTCATCTTCTGTTTGAGACTTTTATCAAGAATGTGGATGCCTACATTGACCTCCACAGCGGAGACGGATACGAGGCTCTCATCCCCTACGCATACTATGTCGGAGAAGCTCCTGCACATAAAGTGTCAAAAGAGATGATAGACTGTATCAACACTTCCTACTATGTAAGATCCACCTGTACTACCGGTGGTGCCTACAACCTGGCTTCCATGGCAGGAATCCCCAGCGTGCTTATAGAGCGTGGGCAGCTCAGTCTTTGCCCTCCCGAAGAAGTCCAGGCCGACAAAGAGGATGTTTACAATATTCTGAGATGCTTAGGATTACTTGAAGGAGAATATAAGACATACCCAAAGACAGAGCTTCGGGAATTAAGCGACATCGCCCCATGTACCGGCTGCTGGTATCCTTACAAAAAAGTTGGCGATAAGTTTAAAAAGGGAGAAAAGCTCGGAGAAATCCGGGACTATTTTGGAAAGACGATCCACACTGCCATCGCGGAAAACGACGGTGTTCTTACCTATCAGACAGCATCCTTAAGCATCATCAAGGATGGTCCGATGGTAACATACGGTGTAATACAAAAGGATGCAGGCTGACTGCATCCTTTTAGATTTTTACCTTTTTACATAAGTGAAGGTTGAGGCAACTCCCTTGCCCTCGTAAATACCTTCGATACCTTCATCAAGATCTTTTCTTGTTACTGCCATGTAGATTCCCTTTTTCTCAACGTTAAAGAAGATCTTTCCATTCTCATCAGTATTCAAAAATCTTTCAAAATACTCTTTTCCATCGTAGTGGACTACGATGCAGGAAGCACTCTTAACAGGGAACTTGTCAAAGATCAGTGTGAGATGAAGCACATCTGTGTCGCTCTCCCAGGGGTCAGGAATGAAGCTCACTCTGGACTCGTGGATGAAATCTATTGTGCCGCTCTTCTCTCCTACAGTGATGCAGGTCTCGTAAATCTGTGGATAGTTCTTGGCTTCAAGGATGTCAGGGTATGTTCGCCTGTCGCCTTCAAAATACTCGTCCTTCTCATTCCTTACATAGTTGTTGTCGTAGATGCACATCAGAGTATAAATCCCCGTAGATGTGGGAGTAAAACGAAGCTCATAGTAATCTCCCTGCTCATCAACCGGGCCCTTTACAGGGGTGATAGCAATCCTGTTGCCCTTTTCATCTGTGGCAAAGGCCCTTATCTCATCAAGGCGGAAGAACCCGTCAGGTCTCATATTGTGGCCCCACCTCATTATTCCGCAGACTTCTTCTCCCAGCTCATATACTGATTTATCTGTTACGATCCAGGCCTCATGCCCGTATACCATCATATCTGTTGTATCTATTCCGCGTCTCATATCTATATACCTCTTCCGATTTTAATATTCATCCATGCCATTTAGCACAGGCAATATCAATTCTCCCCAGACTTCTGTGCCTTTATAAGGAACATCCGATCCGGCATATAGAACTCATCCTTCTCGCCGTAGAGCCTGTCCCCTGCGCCAAGGTCAGTTTCTATATTCTCGAAACCAAGCCCTGCAAGAACTTCCTTATCCCACTGTGGTCTGTCCAGTGAACTGATAGTGAGCATGTGATAGATCTCATGGCACTCTCTGTCCATTGATTCGCTGACCTTTTTGTGGGCCAGGTTATCCTCCTGATTGTAATGATGGAACCCCTTGGCATATTCCGCGTCATAAATCAGCAAAATTCCCCCGGGCTTTAGAACCCTCTGCCATTCCTTATAAGCTTCTATCGGATGTGGCAGAGTCCAGGTGAGATTCCTGCTGACTACTACGTCAAAGCTCTCATCCGGAAAATCAGGGTGTTCCGCGTCCATGACCATGAGTTTAGCGCTAGAGTCATGCCTTTTCAAAAGATCCCTGCCCCGTTCTATCATGTCCGGAGTAAGGTCAATCCCTGTCACCTGGCAGGCAAAATCAGACAGAACCATTTCAAAATATCCTGTTCCGCAACCCACATCCAAGACAGAAAGCTTGTCCTCTTTAGAAAAGTATCTCAAAAACTCCGCCTGCCAGAGCTGCCTCTTATAGCTGTGGATCTCGTCATGCCTCTGCTCCGAAAAGCTCTCAGACCTTTTTGTCCAATATGATATTACTTTATCCTTGATCTCCTCTGATTCTTCTTCAAAAGAGATTTTTTCTAATTCACTCATATATACAGTTTCCTGTCTATCACAAATCGCATAAACATTGCAAATTTTAATAGAAAAAACAGAGGATGGCAAATGCTATCCCCTGTTTTTCAAACCATCATTAGTTAATATCAAGGTCTGCTGTTACTTCATAGTAGTCACATGCATGTGCTGTCCATCCTGTAACGTTTGACTTGGATATCATGTTCATCTGAAGGAATGAGCAGAATACATAAGCATTTTCGTCAAGAATTGCCTGCTGAAGATCAATTGCAAGCTGAGCACGCTTCGCAGTATCAAACTCTGTTGAAAGCTCTTCGATCATAGCACTTACTTCTTTATTCTCATATGCACCGAAATTATAGCTCATTTCCGGCAGGCAGCTTGTTGTAAAGAAGTACTGAGGATCTCCTGAAGGTGCTGTTACAAGTGCAGATGCGTAGATATCCCAGCTTGTCATATCTGCAAGGAATTCACGCCTGTTCGCTGTACAGTTGATATCAACCTCTATTCCAATATCCTTAAGAGAAGCCTGTGCTGACTCTGCAAGAAGCGGAAGCTCCTGGCGGCTAGGATATGTGAGCCATCTAATAGTAAGCTTTGTACCATTCTTTTCACGAATGCCATCTCCGTCAGAATCAACCCAGCCGGCTTTCTCAAGCACAGCTTTTGCTCCTTCTGGATCATAATCTTCTGTTGTGATCTTATCACCACCGAAGGTTGAGAAACCATCAGGGAAAGCACCATGGCCTACAACACCGTGTCCGTCAAGCAGATTGTCAACAAAGCCCTGCTTGTTGATGCCCATTGCGATTGCTTTTCTTACCGCATCATCCTTTATAATGTCACTTGTCATGTTCATTGAGCCAAAGAAAGCTCTTGATGTCTGGATACTTGAGAACTGATAATTACCATTTTCGAAATTAGGATATGCCTCATAAGCCATACCATAAGCAGCATCAATATCACCTGCCTGAAGAGCTGCAGAAAGTGTGTCACCATCTGAAAGAGTACGGATGGTAAGCTGACTGAGCTTAGGCGTTCCATTCCAATAATACTGGTTGGGTTCAAGTGTGAGGTGATCATCTGTTACCATATCCACAGCAACATAAGGGCCGGTTCCAACAGCCACTCCGGCATCAAAATCAGAAGCATCAACATCAATGATACATCCGTAAGGATCACCAAGATAGTTCATAAGTGCAGGATTAGGTTCTGATGTTGTGATTGTAAGAATCTGTCCCTCTGCCTTAATGTCAGCGATCTTTGTATCACTGGGTGCACGATCGTGGTTCTCAAGAAGGTGTTCAAAGCACTGCTTTACAGCTTCTGCATCCATATCACGTCCACTGGAAAACTTTACTCCATCCCTGAGTGTGATGGTCCAGGTGAGATTTCCATCGTTTTCCCATGCAGTAGCAAGCCAGGGCTCAAGCTCCATGGTATCGGTATAGTGTACCAGTGTCTCGCCTACACCATAACGAATGCATGGCCATCCATTGTAGGTCCTGTGAGGATCTATCGTCTCCTCCCAGTTCTCAGCGTTAAATGTTGTGTCACCTATGACCATAGTCTTGGCAACATCAGATGTCGTCTCTGAAGTGTTTGCAGAGGTATCTGCTGCCACCTCTGTCTGAGCATTTGTGTCAGTGGAAGTAGTGCTCTCCACAGCCGTTGGGGTGCTCTTGCCACAGCCAATGAGCATTGTCATAGTCAGTGTCAGTGTCAAAAACACAGATAAAGTTTTTTTCATCCTTTCTTCCTTTCTTCACTTTTTCATAATATTTACAAAACGCTATCAATAAGTCGTCTTGTATACGCATCCTTCGGGTTCCGGATTATCTCATCCGGCGTTCCCTGCTCTACTAACCTTCCCTTGTAAAAAACAAGTACCCTGTCGCAGAATTGCTGAACCAGCGCAATATCATGACAGATAAATAAAATAGAAAGCTCCTCCCCGTGCTCCATTCTGAGCTTATTCAAAAGCTCAAGTATTTCTTTTTGTATAGTTACATCAAGAGCTGATGTAGCTTCATCGCATATAAGCAGACTCGGCTTTATTGCAAGAGCTCTTGCTATTGCAGCCCTCTGACACTGTCCACCGCTGACCTGATGTGGATAACGGTCCGCAAACTCCTCGGACAGGCCACACTCAGAAAGTAGTTCAATAACTCTTTTTCTGGCATCCCTTTTGGAAAAGTCGTTATTTCTGAGGCTCTCACCTATGCCATCACCAAGTCTGCATCTTGGGTCGAAGGACTCTTGCGGGGTCTGAAAAACCATCTGCATCTTTTTATAAACCTTCCGCAGCTCTCTTCCTGACGCCTTTGTAATATCCTCGTTATCAAGAATAATGGTGCCCTCCGTCGGATCGAGAAGTCTTGATATCATATTTACGATAGTTGTCTTTCCGCTACCACTCTCACCGATTATTCCAAGGCACTCGCCTCTCATGAGCTCAAAGCTGGCATGATCAACTGCCACAAAATCGTCTTTCCCATTGCCGGAAAAAACTTTGGTGAGATTATCAACCTTTAGAATAGGATCCATCTATGCTCTCCTCAACCTGGGTACTGCATCCATCAATTTTCTTGTATATTCTTCCTTTGGATCTGTGATGACCTGTGAGGTATCTCCGTATTCCACCATTTTTCCATCCTTCATAACAAGAACCTTGTCGGCCATAGCTCCTATAACACCGATATTATGTGTCACCAGCACAATCGTTGTTCCAAAGTTATTCCGAGCCATAAGCATTTCGTCAACAACCTGCTTCTGAACAGACACGTCAAGAGCAGAGGTTGGCTCGTCAGCAAAAATAATACCGGGATTTGAAAGCAGGGCAACTGCGATCCCGACACGCTGCTGCATACCACCCGACAATTCAAAAGGATAACTTTCCAGTATCCTGTCTCCATCCTCAAATCCTATCTTGCTGAATACATTGATAGCTCTTTTCCTGAATTCTTCCTTAGTTATGCTCTTGTGTTCAGTCATACTCTCATACAACTGAGCTCCTACTGTTCTGATTGGGCAAAAAGCACTTCCTGAGTTTTGGAATATCATCCCCAGTTCCTGACCATTTAGCTTGCGTATTTCAGCCTGAGAAAGATCTGCCAGATTTATATCCTTATAATAGATATCTCCACGGGTAACAAGGCCTGCATCTCCCAATAGTCCCATAGCCGCTTTGATCAGTGTAGACTTGCCTGAGCCGCTTTCTCCTACAATACCAAGAATCTCTCCCTGATTCACAGAAAAGCTGATATCACTTACAGCCTGCATGCCGTTATAAGAAATATCCACATGTTCGTATCTTAAGATCGGATCACTCATTTATCTACCTCCCCTGCTTCTGGGGTCTGCATAATCTCTGATGGTATCACCAAGAAGATTGAAGACCATAACGGAGATAAAAATAGCAAATCCGGGTGATAGAGTAACCCATGGGGCTGTTGTCAGAAGGCTTCTGGTATCGCTCATCATACTACCCCATTCAGCTGTAGGAGGCTTCGCTCCAAGTCCCAAAAAGCTTAGTCCTGCAAGCTCCATCATCATTGTTCCTATATCAAGCATGGAGGTTACAAGTATGGGACCGATAATATTGGGCAAAATATGTTTAAAGATTATCTTTACGGTACTGCTTCCTGACAGCTTGGCCGCCTTAAGGTATGGCGTTTCTTTTTGCGCCAGCGTCTGGCTCCTGGCTATTCTGGCATACTTAGGCCACGATATCGCAGCAAGGGCAATAATGGCATTTTGCAGACCACCGCCAAGTACACCTGCAACAGCAAGTGCAAAAACCAGTCCCGGAAATGCCAGGAACATATCAGAAATACGCATGAGCACAACATCAATAAATTTGCCATGCCAACCACAGAAAACTCCAACGCAGGTTCCAATGGCTGTTATGATGGCAACCAAAAGAAGTGTTGAATAAATGCTGGCTCTGCTCCCGACGATAACTCTTGAAAGCATATCTCTTCCATAACGGTCAGTTCCAAATAAATGCGCAGGAGTGGGTGCTGCCTTGGCATTGTTAAGATCCTGAATGTATGGATCATAAGGAGTCAGATACTCTGCGAAAATGGAAGCAAGCAATAGAAGTAATGCCAGCACGCCAAATATGATCAGGCGGGTTCGCACTGAGTTTTTTCTGATTTTCTGTTTTCTTACTGTTACTTCAGGCATCTTCACTCACCCCCAGTCTTATACGTGGATCAAGGGCATGATAGAGAAGATCCGTAATAAGGTTTACGCAAACATAAATAATTGCCATCCAGACAACATAAGCCTGAATCAGCGGGTAATCACGCATTGTAATGGAGTCAACTGCCAGCTTTCCAACTCCGTCCCACATGAAAATGCTCTCTATTATTGCAGTACCTCCAAGAAGACTGCCTATAGAAAGTGCCAGAAGCGTAATGATTGTAAGCATCGATGATTTAATGACGCTCTTCCAAAGGATTACATGATTTCTTACACCACGGGCTTTGGCTCCCGTAACGTAGTCTTTGTTCAGTTCCTCAAGAACCGTTGCCCTTACCTGCCTCATATACTTGGCGGACATAGCTATGGCCAGTGTCAGCGTCGGCATGATGGCGCTTCTTAAGGTAGTGCCGTTGGATATAACAGGAAGCCATCCCAGTTTAATCGAAAGCAGCTGCATAAGCAGTAACGCCACAAAGAAATTGGGAAGTGAATTACCTATAAAACTTAAGAATCTGAGAATATAATCAACTATTCTGTCATGATTGACCGCTGCCAATACTCCCAGCGGAATGGAAATAAGAATTGTAGCAATAATTGACAGTAACGTTAAAAGAAGCGTTGCCGGAAGCTTGGCTACAAAAGTGTCAAACACGTTCTTTCCGGACACGTAACTGACACCCATATCTCCCCTAAGCATTCCGGTAAGCCACGAGAAATACTGCTCAATAAAGGGCCTGTCCAGTCCCAGTTCAGCCCTCTTTGCATCGATGATCTCCTGCGCAACCGCGCCTTTATCGCCATACAATTCAGTTATTGCATCGCTTCCTGCAATTCTCATCATAGCGAAGGAAAGCAGAGTAATACCAAACAACACAGGTATAAGTTGAATCAATCGATGAATCACGTATTTTTTCACTATATAATCTCCCTCTGACCATAAATAATCAGCCCATTATGATTATATAATCTCAAAACACTAGCTGTAACCCCGTAGGGGGGTTTTATTGTATTAACAAAATATTAACTTAACATAAACGATATATTATTCCTTAACACATCGCAGAACAAATTAAGTTTGCTGTAATCTTCTCACTCTCAGTCAGCGGTTTAAATGTTCAATTAGCATAAAGCTTGTCCATTACCATCATCGGTATCTTTTCGGATAAGAATCATTCATAATCCGCCATGACCAGATTAGTGCCAGCTTAATACCCCTTAACATATTATTCATTTCATCCTCTAGTAAGGATACAGATTTTTCAGAATGCCAGCTGAAAAATCACGTTGATTGTCACCATTAAGAGAATACCCAAGCATATTGCTGTAAGTGTGGGCTGTAGTCTGCATCTTTAACTATGTGAAACTCCCTTCTCCCACCGGGACACAGCCTTGTTAGTTACTCCCAGCAAATCTCCTAATTCAGTTTGTGTATAACCCTTTCGGATCCGAGCCTCTTTAATGAGCTTTCCAGTTTTCTCTTTGTCCACAGATTAGCCCTCCTATAACAAAGATGCTATATTTCTGTTGAAAGCGCAATCTATTGTAGCGAGAATCCACATTTTAAGCATGATTGGTGTGTTAGATTTAACTCAACAATTCATTAAATATATGCTATCATTTTCGATTTGCGTTTGGTGCAAATTTTATAAATATCCTGTAAATTTTATGCTGCCATTGGCACCTGCCTCTTATGGACGAGCTCATACAGTTCAAATGCCAGCGCCTCTGCAGCCTTGAAGTCCTTTATCTTCTGTCCTCTGACCTGCCATAATCTATAATTGTCACAATATATCCCCCAGCTGTCATATCTCCCTCTCACAAGAGTAATGTATGTCCCCTTGTATTTTTTGCTGTATGTGCCCTTTGCCGGATTATATTTCCAGGGCTTTTTCAGAAAATTCTTCTTGCGAAGAAGCTTGTTCTTAAGGGCATTTTCATTTTTCCTTGGGCTCTCATAATCTCCAGACATCTTCTCCGCACATACACAGCCCACCCTAAGTTCTCTGAAATAACTTTCATGCCTCATGATGTGAACATACCGGATTTTCTCATTTCCGCACATTTCACACTGCTCATAATCAATTTCATCGCTGGACGAAGCTCCATCCCCAACATCAATTACTCCTTCACACTTCCAGCCACTGTGCGGTACTCCCTTAACATCCCATAAATTCATCGCTATCTCCCCCTCTTCTTCAAGACGCCAGTATATTGCTGAGTTTGTCTGTAATATCCTCAATCGCAACACCCACTGCAACCGCGCCAAAAGTCACAAGGAATGCCGCAAAAGAGAATGCAACTCCCATAAACACTGCATCCCACATTTTCATACTAATGTACATCACGATTATTCCCAGCATCAGCAAGTAAAACAGACCAAGAATCAAACAGCCGATCTTGGACAGAACACCTACCCAACTCTTGATAAAGCACATGATCAAAAATACCGGAAACAATGCAATTTTCAGTAAAAGCTTTAAGATAAACATAATCAACCCTCCATCAATTCTTGATTTTCAGTTACGCCGAAGCCATATCTCATACCATGATTGACTTCAGCAGTTATCTGTGCAACGTGTGTTGTAGACACGTTATACAGCATCGTCAGCAAATATGCTCTCGGATTCTTTGGCACCTCAGTAAGGTTTTTCCAGCTTGCTACAACATCCTCGATGAGCATGTTGTTAAGCTTCATGAATCTCCCCTTTACCGAGTTGGTTTCCCTTTCTTCACTTCCAACCCATATCTTTGGGCGGTTTGAAGTGAGAACGTCAACCAAAAGATCCTCTATACCCCTTATTATCCCTTCATCGTCAGGGAATCTCTCACACAGTACATCAGTCCCAATATCCTCTCTGACATAAGCTCTTGTTGCCTTTTCTTCATCCTCTGATTCCATCCCATCCATCTGCGAAGCCATACTGTTACTGGGATAGATACGGATAAGATTATTATTATAATTATTTTTATTAATATTATTTTTATTAATATTATTTTTATTACGTCCCAATTCCTGGTACTCTGGAGAACCAAGACCAGTGACTTCCAAGTCCCGATTCTGACCTCGGCGGTTCAATTCCTGGTATTCAGAAACATCCTCTTTTTGGCTTGAATCACAAATTGTGAACTTATGGGCTTTTTCCAATTTTTGGTTTTCAGACTCATTTGCATCCACGTTATGTTCTGCTTCAACTATTCTCATGACATAAATACGTGATGGCTTTCCCTGTCCCATCTTCACACGCTCTATCAAACCAATCCCTTTTTCAGAATCCAGTTCGTCAAAAAGCTTATATACTGTATTCTTACTTAATCCCGTTGCCTCATGAACATCTTCCCAATCGTAGAAAACATAGGTTTTTCCTTCCTTATCCACCATGTTATTGATTGCAGAAAGCTTCATTCTGTCCAATAGTAACGCATACAGATATCTTGCATTGACCGATACCTTGTTCAGCACAGGATCACTGTGAAAACATTTGGGAATTGCCATATAGCTGTTTGATATCGGTTCCCTCCCATTAAAATACTCAAATTTCATTTTATTTCTTCTCCCCCTTCCCTATTCCAGAGATGCAATTTTTGCACCTCTGGAACAGCTTTCATCATCCTTGTAAATAAAGTTCTTCACGTAGTACAGATTAGGTTTTCCCTGACCTCTTATACAGATATCAATAATTCCGATATCTTCCAATTGCTTCAGTGCTGTGCTGATTGTTCTTGTTGAAAGTCCTATATCTTTATGCATCTGTTCAAGTGGATATACCACGTAAAGCCTACCTTCTTCATCCCGCCAGCCGTTTCTATTTGCCAGCCTTATCCTTTGTAGCAGGATTCCATATACAACCTTTGCTTCTATAGACAGTGGTTCAAACGCATCGTCAATAAACATAAGCAGCGGAATTTCTACCATGGCATACTGGAATGCCTGTCGTCCGTAATGATAATCAAGTTTCATCTGCCATTTCCTCCTGTTCTTCCTTCCACTTTGCAAGAAGCTCAAGGATAATCTTTTCACGCTCCCTTGAAGGCATATGGGAAGGGAAATACTTATTTAATTTTCTTTCTGACAATGAGACCTTTCCGTTTGTTTTAGGCTCAGGCAACGCACTGTTCAAAACCTGTATAACTGGGTACTGTTGCATATTTTCAAGATTCTTCTGCGCCTTAAGTGCTTCTATCTGTTCTGGTCTGAGAATGCCATTTTCTTTTCGGTATTCATAGATCCACTTCTGAACTTCCTTATCAAAGAAAGAAATATCATATCCCATTCCTATTGAAATTACTTTTTCATCAACCATCTGCATCAGTTCAGGAATCAGATCTGTGAGCTTTACATATTTTCTGACCTGCCTATCTCTAAGACCAAATTCTTCACCAACGGCATCGCCAGTCAACTTTCGGCACTCAGTACCAGAAGTATCTTCGAGGTCAGTTCTTCTTCCCTGTCGCTTAACAACATCCATCTTCATTTTCAGTGAGTATGCTCTTTCACTAGGCAAAATCTCTTCTCTTTGTACATTGGAATCAACCATAACTATTACCGATTCATCATCTGTCATTTCCTTTACAATTGCCGGCACAACCTCAAGCCCCACTAATTTAGCGGCATGCATCCTTCTGTGACCTGAAACCATTTCATAACCGCCCTGGTTGTCTGGTCTTACAAGAACCGGAGACAAAATACCATTAGCCTTGATACTCTCTACAAGTTCCGCCATCTTATCATCATCAACCACCTTAAAAGGGTGATCTTTAAATGGATGTATCTTATCAATCCTTATTTCTTCTGTACCATCTTTAATTGAAGGAGCTCCAAGAAGCTCATCTACTGATTCAAAATGTATCTTTTCTCTTTTAGCAGCCATATCTGATTACTCCCTTCATGAATTATCTGCGACAAAATCTGTAAGTTCACTATAGGCACTTGCCACCTTGCCTTTTGGATCATATTCATATATGCTTTTACTCATAGCAGATGTTTCACTTGCTCTGATTGATAGCGGAATCTCTGTAGGAAGGACTCGGAGACTTTTGCCATATACTTCATTAACCTCTGCAATAATTTCCTTAGCATAGTTGGTTCTCTTATCAACCATAGTTAATAGAATTCCTTCAATCTCAAGCTTTGAATTAAGTCTGCGCTTTACTGTATAGATGGTCTTAAGCAGTGCCTGAAGACCCTTTACAGGAAGAAACGCTGCGGCACAGGGTATGAGGCAAGTGTCAGCACAAGCAAGTGCATTTACGGTCATAACACCCAGAGATGGCATGCAATCAATAATGATGTATGAATACTGGTCCTTTATCTGTTCCACATAATCCCTAAGTACCAGTTCTCTGCTCATTACGTTTACAAGTGATACCTCTGCAGCGGATAATCCGATATTTGAAGGAAGAAGATCTACGTTCTCGCTGTGGTGCATGATAGCAAAACCTTCCGAAATATCTTCCTCATTAACAATCTTCTCAATAACATCAACGATAGTGAGTTCAAGACTGTCAGGATCCTTATATCCCATGCAGATAGAAAGGCTCCCCTGTGGATCGTTATCAATTAACAGTACCTTATGCCCCTTGTTGGCAAGTCCTATTCCAAGATTCATAGCAGTTGTGGTTTTAGCTACCCCACCTTTCTGATTAGCGATTGCGATTACTTTGCACATACTTTTTTCCTCCCATCTTTTCCATTTTTCCTTAAGTAGTCCTCAAAGATTGCCCTGTTTATGAGAACCTTTTTATGAAGTTTGTAAAAGGCACCGGACCTGTCTGCCACACGAGTAACTGCCCTGTAGCTCATCTTGTAGTAATCAACGGCCATGTTGTAAGTGATAAAGCTTCTCTGGGCAAACAGAATATCTTCATCATCAATCTGATCAGAGAACTTCCATATTGTTCCGAACATATTCAGCCCTCTCTTTCTTCCAAAACTTTTTTCTCCCGATTACCATTTGTTTGATACATTCCTGCAGGCTGGTGGAATCTCTCAAGATACTCATCAAAGATGTCTCTGTTGATCAGAACGGTTCCTTCTCTTCTGTAAATCGCTCCTGCCTGGTCTGCCATCTCAAGAATTTTCTTATGCTCAAGGCTGTAAACAATTTCTGCATCCCTATATCTGAGCCACTTTTTCCTCAAGGTACGCATCACTACTTTTTCCTGGACTATAACTTCCCGGTTAAATGGACTGTTTTTCTCATTCTCATTTTCAAGTTCGCCAACGTAATCACGGTTATCATCAAAATACGGTCTGTCTTCTTTTTTTCTTTTCATGTATGATGTCCTCCTTATTTTTTATGTGCTGAAGAGCCATCCATGAATTAGCCAACAAAAAGAGCTACTTCTTAGAATTTTGTTTTCTAAAAAGTAGCTCTTATAACCTTTTGTAAAGTTATCGAAAAAAAGTTTTCTGTTTTTAACGGTGCGCCTCTGAGCGCATCTACAAACCTCTAAATTCATCTCCCGTTTGTCAGGAGTTTGTCAAAACATCACCTTGCGTCTCTTAAACCCGCATAAATACTGGTTTTACTGCTTCATGGACTTAAGTGTCGGGAAATTCCTTACTGATTTCACCATACCGTGTCTTAGCATGTCATACACGTTCGTTTTAGAAAGGTCTCGGGACTGACTTTTATCCATAGCGCGTCGTAGAGTGTACCTTATCTGCTGTCCTTTTTGGTGCAGGACGTGCCCTCTTTGGACACCTATGGATAATCTCCATGATGGAGAACCCGATGAATCATAATCGATATCTTTCAATATCTGCTGATGCACATTTCAGTTCGTTTACATCTCTGAACTTTGTACTAAGTTCAGCATAATACTTCCCGATCCATTTGTCATTACCTTTCCGTAAATTTTTAATCCAAATGACGCCTTCCATGTCCAAAGACATACCTGTGTCATTCAGATGATGATCTTGCCTTCAAGATTTGCCATCACTTCCTGCTTCTTTTCTCCGGTACATTCTGCATAGATGTCCATGGTCGTTGAGATGTCATGATGGCCCATGATCGACTGGATGACTTTCAAGTTGGACTCATTCTCGCACAGCCTCGTGCAGAATGTATGTCTGAGATTGTGGGCTGATATCTGCGGTATCATAATAGGTTCTCTCTTCTCCTGCTTTGCTAGTCTTTCCTCCAGCTTGTTGGCATCATCTATGATGCTGTGGAGTGCGCGGTTGACTGCTCCTGCCATCTGTACGGTTCTGCTACCCGTGGAAAAGACAAATCCAGAATAGCCATCAACTTCCTCCTCGCAGAAACCGATGATCTTCTGGAACTCATATTCCATAAGAAAAGCATCAAACACTTCCTGTACCATGGGTATTGTCCTCATTCCGGCGGCAGTCTTGGTTGTAGTCTCAATACGCTTTCTGCAGTCGCCCTCCTCATCAGGTCTGTCACTAAGTGAATGGTTGACACTGATGATACGCTTCTCGAAATCAAGGTCATCCCAGGTAAGGCCGAGACATTCTCCTATTCTCATCCCGGTTCCCAGAAGGATTGTAAAGATCGGAAGCCATCCGTGATACTTGCTGCTGGAGCGAAGGAAATCCATAAACTGCTTCTGCTCCGGAATCGAAAGGGCAAATCTCTTTTCCTTGATCCAGTACCTGCTGTGCTTTATCTCGTTCATTACCCCTTCTGTAGGATTGGTTCTGATAAGCCCGTCCCTTACTGCCATCTGAAAAGCAGGATGGAGCACCGTGTTCACGTGATCAACTGTGGTTGCCTTTAGTCCCTTGTCAATCATCAGGCCATAGTAGAACCTCTTGATATCTGAGTACTTGATATCGACAATCTTACATTTTCCAATCCCCTCATCAATGTACTTGGCACTGTTCCTGTAAGCTCCTCTTGTAGATACCTTAAGGTCATACTTGGTAGCAAGGTAACTGTCAACCATATGGCTCACTTCGATCGTGCCTGCCTTATGAGGGTCGA
Source organism: Butyrivibrio sp. VCB2001 (assembly GCF_000423965.1). Lineage (NCBI taxonomy): Bacteria > Bacillati > Bacillota > Clostridia > Lachnospirales > Lachnospiraceae > Butyrivibrio > Butyrivibrio sp. VCB2001. The sequence goes on from NZ_AUIZ01000016.1 coordinate 86,809, forward strand.
GTCCATCCTCATAGTCGCGCAGGAGTTTTTTCTTGCGCTCCCTCATTCCAACCAGTGTCTTTGAATAGATCTGATGTCTTTTACCTGTGCGGTCTGTGTAGGCAAAGCAGTATCTGCCGTCTGCTCTCTGATACTCACCGCTATGCAGAACATATCCTCTATTATCTTTTCTTGGCATTTGATTCCTCCATTTATCTAATAAAAAGAGGAATAGCCGGTTCATAAGTTCATTATAATCCGTCATATTCCTCAGTTTCAATCCATATTTATCCTCTTAAAAATCCCAAAAACCGCATAAATGCTGCTATTTGGACTTGTGTGTATCTGTATGGATCCCTATGGATTACTCATCATACTCACAATTATTTTCTATGTGATCATTTACCTTAATCGTATCGATCAGAACACGTCCCTTCACGTAATACCTTGCTTTTGCATCTTTAGCCAGCTCTTCTATAGAGTGTCTCCCCAGAGAATACAGAAGCATCGCCTCCTTGTAGGTTACGTATTTTTTCTGACCCGACATCACCAGTTCCCTCAGTTCTTTTTCCTCCAATTGCTTCCTCATCTTTGGCATTGCACAACTCCTTCCATCTTCTCATCTGTTTTCTTCTTGTATCTTCTATGAATTCTATTGCCTTTTTCTTTACCTTGCTGCGGTTGCGGTAAACCCTTGACTTGGCAGAGTCGTAATAGTTCTTGCTGTCATCCGCAATCTGCTGGAGATCTCTTTCTCCTGTAAGAAGGTCTTTGACTTCATTTCTCTGCTTTCTTGGAAGGATGACCATCGCATCATTGAGGTCCTTATAATCTGTCCTCATATCCTGAAGAGCCTGGATCTGGATGTCGTGCTTCATATCCTCATCCGCCCCCTTCATGGCATCATCAATGTTCCCATCCTGTATATCCTGTATCAGGGTCAGATTTCCTGTCGCCTCCATGCAGGTCGGATCACTCTTCCCTGAGGTCTGGACCCTGATACCAAGATCTCCTCTTGCCTCTCTCCGGTTAAAAGCCTTCTCTTCCTTAATATCATCAAAGAGCCTTCCTTCAAACATATCCGCCAGCTCAAGAAAGTTATCATAGTGTTCAAATATGATATCGATCCTCTTGCCGTTGTCAGATTCCGCATAAATAAGTAGAAAATCATTTTCAGCCGCCATCTTTCCCTCCTTTGAAACGATGAAAACCAAAAGCAATATGTTGTTAGTCTTAAGACTCTTATATAATATAGTAGAAACAGCTTCAAAATCGTCCGATGTTCAGACATCATGTTCCGAGTTTCAGACATAATAAAAGCAGCCATTCAATGACTGCTTTCATCCTAAAAAACTCCCGACCAGATGTCGAGAGTTTATGGTATATCCAACTATAAGAACCAGTTAGGCAAGTTGATTTTCTAAGAAAGTTATGAGCGCCTTTTATCTTCAGGAACCCATGTATGCCATGCTGGTGCTTTAGGCATCTCCTCCCCTGTGATCAGGGACTTGATCACACGTCTGTGGATGAAAAGACATCCACCAAAGAGTATTGCTACTACTGCCAATATTACATTTCCTGACTTCATCTTAAACCTCCTGCTGTTTATTTGTTCAATTGTTTTTCAATGCTTCACACTAAGGTATCCGGCTTCTCTGAAGGTATAAACCTTTCAGCTATATTTCCATCTTTATCAATTTAAACAATTTAATACAATATGATTGTATCACATTCAATTCTGAATTCAAGATATCTTTTATTAATTCTTTGTTTATATTTACAAAGCATTAAGCTGCTTTGTACGGTAAATTTTCAGGGTAAACGCACACTTTTTAATAAATAAATTATCGAACTAAATGCACACAAAGCCAGAGTTTTTCAGCACTCTGGCTTATTTTTTATGCCCTTAACTTCACTGATTCAGGTGAATAATAGCTTCTGACAAATCCAGAGTATTAAGCCGTATTTTGGAAAAACGCTTATCTTTAATCATGCATGTTTTTTGAAATCTTTGGCAAGGCCTGTTTTCTTCTCTTCAAATCTCATAATATTATCATTTTCTATCCTATTAGCCGGTGCATAATTTTCATACTTCTTTTTTTGATGTGGCTGCGATTTCCAAATCTCATCGGCAGCAGGGGCCCACTTGAGAGCATAGTCATCACACTTTGCACATAAATGCTCTACACTCTCCTCCGATTCTTCATTTGTGCCATGTGCTTTTGATCTTTCCACCATCTCCCTTAGAAGTTTTGGATTTTCGAGCATCGGACACGGTCTTAAGTGATTTTTATTAAAGGGCTGTCCCTTATGATATTCCATGAAAAGCGGACTCTTTAGCATTTCCAAAATAGAATTGTCATGTATATTAGTGTTTGAAAAATGGATGAAAACGCAAGGTTCTGCATCTCCGCTTGAGTTAATATGGAAATAATTCCTTCCACCTGCAATACATCCACCTACAGCTTCTCCGTCATTCTGAAAATCCATCGGAAAGAAGCCTGTATCACATTCGTTTGAGCGAATCCATCTGATACGTTCTATCATCAGCTTTCTCTGCTCTACGGTAGGCATCAGCTCCGGTACCGCATTATTTCCAACCGGCATATAGTGGAAGAAAAAGCCAAATCTCGCGCCTTTTTCTGCAATATACTTTATAAATTCAGGATTTGTCACGGCTTCAATATTATTTCTTGTATAGCAAATAGATGTACCAAAGAGAATCCCGTATTTTTTGAAAAGAGACATTGCATTCATCACTGCATCATAATGACCGATTCCTCTTCTTGCATCATTAGTTTCAGGTGTCCCCTCTATGGAAAGCATGAATGTAATATTTCCCAGCCGTACAACCTCTTTACAAAAATCATCATCCACAAGAGTTGAATTACTATATATTCCGAACTGCACATCATTATGCTTTTCTGCAAGCTTAAGTATATCTGCCTTCCTGACAAGGGGCTCTCCACCTGTCATCATATAGAGATACACGCCCAGCTCTTTTCCCTGAGTTACTATCTTATCCATATCGGCAAAAGACAAATTGTTCTTTGGTCCATAAGTGCCTGACCAGCATCCTTTACAGTGCATATTGCAGGCAGAAGTAGGATCAAAAAGTATAAGCCATGGTATGTTACAGCCGTATTTTTCCCTGTTCTTCCGTATAGTCTTTGTTCCCCTGAAGAAAGCCTCGTACCCCAGATTGAGCATGGTCATTTTGGCTATATGCGGATCAGTTTCATCCACTACTCTGTTTATAAAGTTTACCCAGCGGTTATCCGGATCCTTAAATGCACGTCTAACAGCTTCCAGTTTTTCAGGATCAGCAGCCTTCTTTCCCCAAAAGCGTTCTGCTTCATCAACGAGCTTTAAGTATGTTTTGGTGCGGTCATCAGTCTTATCAAGATGGCCAAGGAATTTGTCTATCAGGATACTAAAAGCTTGTCTTTGCGCTGCATGTGAAATATTTGTAAATGTGTTCATATCGTCTCCCAGTATTTTTATGAATATTGACAAAACATCTGTCTGATAATACATTTATATCATCTATACAAATGTCAAACAATATGTTGTGCGTATTTGATACACAATTTTACAAAATGTCGTGACAATACAAATGGAGGCCAAAATGTCCACAGAGCTTGAAAAAAGAAATATACGAAGAATGTCAAATAAGGAGTCCAATAGAATTACTAAAGAATGCATCTGTGATGCGCTGATCGGATTGATGAAAGAGCATCCGTACAAAGATATAAATATGACCATGATAATAAAAAAATCAGGAGCTTCAAGAGCTTCTGTCTACAGAAATTATCCTTCAAAAGAGGCTATCATTCAAGACATTACAAAAAACATAACTGACGAGCTCAGCGCTTCTTTGACAGGACTGTTGCAGAAAAGTAACACGTATGAGTGGTTTTTAAAGGTGTTTTCAAGGCTGCACTCCGATAAAGACATGTGTGTACTTATCCGTAATTCAAATATCTCTTTTACGGATATGTTCTATAATGCCTTATGTATTGCCTCAGACAGCGAATACGCTTCCCATCATGAATATATTGCCAGAGGTATTGCTGCCGGCTTATGGGAAGTGTCGCTGACATGGATAAAAAACGGTATGAAAGAATCTCCTGAATATATGGCAAGGGTATGCTCAGAAACCTTAAGATTGGAATGAAAATTACTTAACGAAACATCCAAAAGTTTTATTCAAGAGACAAAATCTGAAAAGCTTGCCCCATCCGGAAACAAATCCTGATTCATATCATCACGTCACCCTTCATACTATACTGACACGGCATTTCGTCCAAGGATATTGGGTTCGTCTGTAAAAAAAGCAATGATTGTATCCCCAAAGTACTCTGAAAGCTCAGCATAGTATTTCTCATGAGTAAGTTCAATAAACTTTTGCACCTTCATAACGTTTTCCTTTAAATACACGATGCTTTTCAATTTCTCTGATTACAGTTGAATGGGATTTTCCTATCTTTCTAGATATCAGATTAGGATTAAGATTATTATCAAGACCTTCCTGAATATAAATACGATCATCTAATGTCATATGAGACATTTTTTCACCTGTCTTTCATATAATGTGTTGATCATCATATGAACACAAGAGACCCATATTCGAAATACGTCTTGATATATAGAAAAAAAGAATTCTCAGACTAAACGCAACACCTATAGAATAGTGTGCTTTTAATCTGAGAAATACGCGTTTAACTAAATAATTTACAAAGCTGCTTTTCACATTCTTTTTTCGTGATTTCTCCATGCTTTTCCGAATACATCCATTGGTTTGTCTGCCTGAAAAGACAGATGGAGATCTCCAAGTGCATATAGTGCCATTTATTCACCACTATTAACAGTTTTTTTCTTAATAAGCATAGCAACAGCCAGGTAAACGACTACTGCAATGATCGCGCCCGCAGCAATATAGCTGTATTGGTTCTCTAGCATCTTTTCAGCTCCGAATGTATAGATAAAGATATGCGGAAACCTTGCAACAAAAGTGATCAGGATCCATTGGACCACATTTTCTTTTGAATAAAAGCCAAGCCATGCATACGTATCTTTTGGTAATGGTAAAAGCATGAACAGAACATGTACTAATACCGGATTTTTATTTAGAACAAGATTTTCAACCTGTTCCAATTTACTTTTGGGAAAAAGCAGAAGCAAAAAATCTCTTCCAAATTTCTTTCCCAAGAGGAATGCAGTTGTGTTTGCCATAGTTGCAAATATATCACAAATGATTGCTCCCTTAATGCCTCCAAATGCAGCGCCAGCAGCAAGATAAAACGGAAGTCCTGGTATGCAGTTTGAGAGTGTCTGTAAAAAAACAAAAAATCCAAACACTAATAGTCCAAAGATGCCTCTGCTTTTAACATATTCTTGAAATCCATCTGCATCACCAACAAAAGCAATCATAGGTTTTCCAATTAAAAAGTAAATACCAAGCAGGAAAAAAGCAACAAAACATACAATCAGGATTCTCCGCTTATTATTCTTTTGAGATTTGTTTGTGGACTCTGATTGCATCGCATGTCCTCTCCAAAATGACAGTATATGTGAAAATCATTCGAGCCTATCTGTTACAAGTTCTGCCCAGGCCGGTACAAACCCTGAACCGATAGCAACCTTTTGGGAAGCGATATGTCCCATGGAAGTACCGTAATATGGAAGCCTTCCCTTATCAAGGATCTCATTTTTAAGAAGCGCAACAAGCATCTTTCCTATGCCCTTCTGTCTTCCGTTTGGCTCCACATTTATTCCTATCTGCCACATCATAGGACTGTCCATGCTTGCCCCTGCCATACCAAGGATTTCACCATCCTTTATGGCTGCGACACCTACCATGTCAGGTGCAGTTTTGCAGAAGGTATAAGCTTCGCAGAACCTGTTATCTCCCCTAAACTGCTCGATTTCCTTGCCCCGATACCACTTAATATCATATCCGGAAGTGTCTACATCAGATTTTTCCTCGGATATATAAAACGGATGGGACATGCCTATCTGGTATCCATCCTGATGCAGTCTGTCGTTCAGCTTTCGAAGGTTTTTTGCTTCCATAAACCACTCAGAACCATAACTTTCAAAGTTTTCCTGACACCAGGCAATAATATCTTCTCTGCCGGTAAACAGGAGCTTTCCGTTAACACATACAAGCTTAAGGTAGCATTCTTCTTTTTCCTGGTATCTGCGCCTGCCATCTACAGGGCTATACTTAGTAAAGTGGTTTTTATCATCAATTACATCTTCCCGAGAGCAACAGTAATCACGGGATAGCTGTTCACAAAGTATATCGTTCATAGTCCTACTCCATCTCTCCGGTTTCTTTACTGATCCTTATTGTGCTGTCTCCCATAAGCGGCATGATATCCCCGTCTTCTCTGACAAGACCAAGTCCGAAACACCAATACTCCGGATCCTTAAATGAGTTTACAATAACAAGATTATCTGCCAGCTTTTGTTTTAATATTTCTCTGGCTTGTTTCTGATCTATCACGCTAAAACCTCTTCTTTACTTTAAGCTCATTTTTCATTTTCTACTATGATCGCGATGGTCACGGAGGGCAGTCTTAAGACTGTCAAGAACAAGCTCCCTTCCACGATTATGCTCGCTGCTACTATTAAGCAATGGTGTAAAACTTTTAATATTATCTACAATCCTCTTTTGATTGACATTACTTCTTTCTATAAAAGCTCTGCTCCTCTCAATTCTGTTTTTGATATTTTCTGGAATCTCTGCGACTTTATCGTATCTTTCCTGGGCTTTTTCGTTAAATTCGGCGTGGATTTTTTCAACTTCCTCAAGCAGCTGTGAAAGGCTGACTTCTGTCATAGCAAAATCTGCACCGAACAAGATTGCGAAGCATAGGGCAAGAAGCTCATAGATTAGTGGTGGGATAAGCCCTCTTGCAAATGCTATCAGCGGAAGCAGATACTTTATGATAAGAACACCGGCTATCCCAAATGTGCAGCTTACAGGGACGCATATCCTCCCCTGTATATTGAGCGGCATTTTACTGTAATCCCACCATCTGGCATGGAATCTTTTTTCCAGAACCCATGAGGTACCAAATTCTGCTATGGCGCTTCCTATATAACATAGGATAAACAATATCCATACAGGAAAATCAGGTTCCGAAAGCCTTGGAAAAAGTACAAGAACTAATGATGCGCCCACTACACATGAGCCATATATGGGACAGATGGGTCCGAAAAGAAAGCCTCTGTCGGCCCATTTCTTTTCTTTTACAGTGCAGTATATGGATTCCCACACCCAACCCAGAAAGCTGTACAGAATAAATTCGACAAAGTACTGAGAAACAATCATAACTAACCTACAATATCTGCTTTCCTTTAAATATTTCTTTCAGGCGATGCTGAATTTTCATTCGAAATACTGTATCTTCTCTATCACCTTTACAGGAGAAGATACAAGCTTTGCAAATGCCTTCCCATCAGTCTTTTTCCCTACAATACTGCCGTAATGTGTGGGAATTGCATACTCGGGACGAATGATGTTTACGAGCTCTGCAGCTCTTTTAACATCCATCGTATATGTTCCGCCTACAGGGACAAGTGCGATATCACATCTGACTTGCTTTGCCTCTTTTGTTGCGCCGGTATCTCCGGCAATATAGACCCTTTTCCCGTTGATCCGTAAGATATATCCAAGCCATTCTGCCCTTCTTGGATGAAATGGCTTAACTGTATTGTATGCAGGAATCGTTTCAACTTCTAATCCGGATAATTCCTTATAGATCCCTGGTTTTAGGGGAATAATGCTCTTAACTTCTGCAGAGAGTTCCCTGGCATCATCCTCCATTCTTGCCGGGACTACAAGTACTGTGCTGCTTTTTATGACTTTTCTTATGTCCTCGATTGAAAAGTGGTCTGAATGAGAATATGTTATGAAAACGTAGTCAGCATCATGGGGGTCACTTTTCATCTGAAAAGGATCCACATAGATTGTTCTGGTTTTATCTTTTATTCTTATACTGCTTTGCGTAAATACTTCAATGTTATCTAACATTAATTACTATTTCCGTACTTTTAATTAAAAAATCCTGTTCCCCAGAAGCCTGCTTTCTGCTCTTTGGCAATCAGCTCCTGAGCTGCAAACCTCTCTGCGTATTTGGTATTGGGCTCGATCTCCATGGTTTTAGCATATCCGTTTTTTATGAGGAGCTCATTTACCATTGTACTCCCATCGGGGAGGTATACATAAGCCAGAGTTCTTTGGTAGCTGTCAGTTTGTTCCTTGTCATACTCAAGGTAAACACTATTACCTTCAAGGAGGTTTCTGGTATACTCAGATGCCTTATCTCCCTCAGGAGTATTCTCTTTGTAGCCGTCGGAGGCCACGCTTTCCGGAGTGTCTATGCCGATGAGCCTTACATGGACATCGCCACCATCACTTTTAACAATGATCGTGTCACCATCTATGACACTCACCACATCATAAGGGCCATCAAGGTCCTGCGAAACTGAATTGATGGATTGCTTTAAGAGATACGTGATCAAATATATGAGAGCAAGAACTGCCACTGTGGCAATTACGCTCAGAATGTATTTTTTGTTTCTATTCTTCCTCTTCTTCGTCGCCATTAGAAGATGATTCCTTATCTCTTATGCTATCTATTCCGCTTTTGATTGTTTCCTTGATCTTAGCCTTAACTTTTTTCTTGGCCTTCTTCTTAAGAATCTTTAGGACGATCAGAAGGATGATGAGCCCCAGTACGCCGAGAATAATGAAAATATTATCCTTAAGCATTTTTATGGCTTTTTCACGTTGTTTCTTCCTAATGTATTTTTCTATACGTTCTTTCATGACTGTTTCACTCCAGATTCTTTCTATCGATCTTTCCAATATACATATAAGTAGCTCTTTTTATTTTTTGTATCGGCATCTTACTGATCATAGGCGTTGCTGATTAGGTTTTCATCATAATAGACCTTGTCATCTTCTATGAGCTTGGCCTCCCCACCTACGACCTCAATAATGTTTACGCTGCAGTTAGGAGGCGTATGTCCATGCCAGAAAGGCTCATCAGCAGGATAAACTTTTCGGAGCATGGCTCTCAAGGAGCACCCATGCATGAAAATTATTACGTTCTTATCCTGAAGGCTCTTGTCTGAAACAAGTTCATCCCAAAAGGCGCCTGTTCTCTTGCACACATCAAGGATGGATTCTCCGTTTGCTGGTCCTTCATAATGAAAGGGGTCAGAGTAGATCTTCCAAAAAGAGTCGTCACCTATTTCAAAGTTACTTTTAGTACAGCAAAGGCCATCCCATTCGCCAAAGTTTATTTCTTTGAGCCTATCATCTGTGATGATCTTATCAGTTGAGCCGGCTTTGTTCTCTGAAATTATTAGCTGGCCTGTCTCAAATGCTCTTTTTAGAGGGCTAGAGTATGCTGCATGAAAGCAGATATCAGAAAGCTTCTGCCCTGTAATTTTCGCAAGCTCTCTTCCGCTCTCTATCAGCGGTTCATCTATCCATCCCTGGAGCCGCCCTTCGCTGTTTAGTTTTGTTTCACCATGCCTTACTATGTAGATTTTCAATACTCTTTTCTCCTTGAACTTCAATGGGGCAAAAGCCAGAAAAACTCCCTCTAAATATATCAAATGGAGCGTACGGAACTTGACCCCGTGACCTCTTCGCTGCCAGCGAAGCGCGCTCCCAACTGCGCTAATGCCCCATATCATACCTATTATATTGGCTTTTGTCATAAATTACCATATCTAGCGCATGCAGAAAAAACCTTGACTGACTTTGTCAAAAGGAGCATACTCATTCATTAGAATTTACTGAAAGGAGAAAAATAATGGATACAATTCAAATATTAAGAGATCTAGTAATTATAATAGTCAGTGCAAAACTCTTTGGGCTTCTAGCCAGAAAGCTCCACGCCCCTCAGGTGGCAGGCGAAATTATTGCAGGGCTGATCATCGGTCCCACATTGTTTGATCTTGTGGAAGCCGGTGATTTTCTTTCCGGAATGGCTGAAATTGGTGTAATACTGCTGATGTTCAGTGCAGGACTTGAAACAGATATAGATAAGCTGAAGAAATCCGGTATCAAAGCCACAATAATTGCATGTAACGGTGTTGCAGTTCCTCTGGTTCTGGGCGCTGTGTTGTACATGGCTTTTTACGGCTTTGCCGCTCCCGGTTCTACGGAATTTATCAGAGCTCTTTTTATAGGAACAATTCTTACAGCAACCTCCGTAAGCATTACAGTTCAGGTGTTAAAAGAGCTTGGAAAAATATCTACAGATGTTGGAACAACAATAATGAGCGCCGCTATCATCGACGATGTGATAGGAATCGTTGTTCTTACTGCAGTTCTTGGTCTTAAGGATCCTAACGCCAATCTGATTGTCGTTGTTATCAAGACAATTGCTTTCTTTGCTCTTTCTTTTGTTGTAGGAATAGCAATCTTTAAGCTCATGCAAAAAGTTGAACACAAATGGCCCCATACCAGAAGAATTCCAATCATGGGACTGGCACTGGCATTTGCCATGGCCTATGTTGCAGATAGGTATTTTGGAGTAGCAGATATCACAGGTGCATACGTAGCCGGTATAATCTTAAGCTCTTTGGATAATTCTGAGTACATTGACAGAAAAATGGATATTAACTCATATATGATCTTTGGTCCCGTATTTTTTGCAAGCGTAGGACTTCAGACCAATTTAAAGACTGTTGATATGACAATTCTTGCTTTTTCAGCAGCATTTGTAATTGTTGGACTGCTTGGAAAAGTTGTGGGCTGTGGACTTGTTGCAAAACTCCTTAAATATAATACTTCAGATGCGTTAAAGATTGGCGTAGGAATGATGACCAGAGGCGAAGTAGCCCTTATTGTGGCACAGCGTGGTCTTAAAGCTGAAATAATAGACAGCAGATACTTTACAGCTGTAATCCTTTTAATAGTATTAAGTTCAATCCTTACACCGATAATCCTGAAGGCAATGTATGCTTCGGATGAACCCAAAGAAAGACAGACGCAATAATTCCAGTCTGGAGAAATTGGAGCGCATGAAGTTCTCCCCCGTGACCCCCACACTGCCAGTGTGATGCGCTTCCAACTGCGCTAATGCCCCGTATATATCCGTAATCTAAAGCTACAATAGGTGACGACTCTACTTCCGGCCCCAATGATACTCAGCAAACTCTATCTGCTCATGTAGATATGATACGCCTTCTGGTGGGAGCTCATTGATTTTTTGAATGAGGTCTGGAGAAGCAAATCCCATTAGCTCTAGAACACTTATAAATAACTTGCGAGAAAACCCCTCAAACTAGACCCTCAAACCAAACCCTCAAAAACTCCCCATACTAAAAGGGCCTGACCCTCAAGTCCAATGTCATTAAGTTAAGGGTCGCGAATCAATCAAAGATATAATAAAGAGAGACTGATAGCATTATTTCAGTCTCTCTTTTGCTTTTTATG
>NZ_AUIZ01000017.1:0-85654 GCF_000423965.1 Butyrivibrio sp. VCB2001
CAGAGCCTTCAGCCCGACCTTATCATAAAGCCAGCCAAAGAATAGTGCAGCAAAGGCATCCACAGCCATTGCCCCAGCATATAGCAGGCTGAGCATGGATTCATTAAATGCTCCGGTATTAGCCGAATGAAGTGTAATCAGGGTGAAGTCTGCAAAGCCAAAAGCAAAAAAGCAGATGGCCGCCATGAACAGAACAAATGACTTCCTGAATTCAAAGCTTGCCGGTTTATCTTCCTGCTTTTCAAAGATCTCCGGATCAGGGTATCTTATCTTTGCTGTCAAAACAAGAGCTATGGTGATCATTGCAGGAACAAGCAGTATCGCAAAAGAGATCCTATATGTTGTAAAAAGGTCGTCTGTACCTTTTACAAGAGCTATTACAAAAAGCAGTACCGGTCCGAGAAACGCGCCAAGCTGATCCAGAAACTCCTGATAGGCAAAGCCTTTTCCGGTTCCGATCTCGCTTGCCGCAAAGCTTACCAATGTGTTTTTGGCAGGTTTTTTTATCGCTTTTCCGATACGCTCCAGGATCACAAGACCGCAGGCCCAAATCCAGCCATGTTCAGGTACGAGTGCCAGTGCAGGAATCGCAAGAGCCTGTATTACATAGCCTGTGATAACAAATGTCCAGTATTTCTTCGTTTTATCTGCTATAAATCCGGATATGAGCCTTAGTGAATACCCGCACAATTCTCCTATACCGGACACAAATCCGATGGTTGCAGCGGATGCCCCTGCGAGGTTCAGATATTCGCCCAATATGCTTCTGGCGCCTTCATGAGTCATGTCCGAAAACAGACTTACGATTCCCATCAGGGTTATAAATGTTATGGCGCCAGACAAAGCCCTTTTTTTATCCATGTTCTACTCCACTAATCCCGATTTGCTTATTTCATTATCCTGAAATTCAAAGTTCCATAATTTCTAAATCGTCCGAAACCAAAAGCTTTCCATTATCCAAAGAAAGGGCATCTTTCTTTGATGCACTGCTGGTTCTGCGATGAGAACTCACAGTGTTGCTTCTCATATTCGATCTGCACTCCGTAGTGCTGTCTTACGTACTCTATTCCATGCTTGAACGCAATCATAGCATCTCTTTTACAACATCTTGGACCATTTATCTGGCCAAGTTCTCCTATGGCGCTTGATGTAAATGCCATGTGATCTCCCCATGTGCCATCCTCAGAAAGTGGTCCTGTACCATCAATGATAGAAAGGGCTGCTCCTATAGATGTTATCGCTCCGCATATTCCCCACAGTCCGCACATTGCTCCCGGCATCCGGAGTCCTTCTTTCAAAAGCTTCTCCAAAGCAGAGTCTATATCTATTTTGCCACCTGCATTATGATAAGCCATTAAAAGACATGCCCCATCTAATATATGATGCTCTGGCCCATGTATGCTTATATACTCTTTTTTGCCATTGACTTAAACATCTTGATAGGATTTACGCCTTTTTCATTACGTATATCTTCAATAATCCTGTTTGCTTTTTCTTCAATAGTCATAAGTAGCTTCTCCTATAAACTAATTATGAAGCTCTGTACTCCATAAGAGTTGTGTTCTGCCATTTTCCAAATCGATCTTTAGCTATTCTTTCCCTATAGCCAATTTCCCTAAAACCACATTTTTTGTGTAAGGCTATACTTGCTTTATTAATTGAAAATATTGCAGAATATATGCTCCAATATCCATCTTTCTCAGCTTCTCGGATAATCGTATTTACCAAAGCTGTTCCTATCCCATGACCTCTATAGTTTCTATCAACATATACACTCATTTCAACGCAGCCTTTATATGCGCACCTACTCGAAGAAGGACTTAACGCTATCCAGCCTACAACCTTCCCTTCTTCCTCAAAAACAAACCTGCAATTCTTTACGTGACCCTCGTTCCACTCAGTAAAACTAGGACATTCTGTATTAAAAGTTGATGTTCCCTCTTCTAATCCCTGCTTGTAAATCTCTGATACTGTCCCCCAGTCTTCATCTCTCATTTCTCTAATCACAGCATTCCACCTCCGATTTTTTTATCGCATCATTAAAGATATTCAATGCCTCTAAAACCTGACTCTGTTTTTCCTTTGGAATCATTGAAAAGACTCTCTCAAACTTCAAATTCATATCTTTTTCTATTGTATTGAATCTTGCCATTCCTTCATCAGTCAGATTAAGCACTACACACCTACGGTCCCTTTTTGAAGGTTCTCGCAAAACATATCCTTTTTGGACAAGTTCTTCTACAGATCTGCTTACAGCACTTTTATCCATCTTAAGAAGTTCAGCAAGTTCCTTTACACATATTCCTGGTTTTCTGCCTATCTCAACAACCAGAAAGCATTGAGATGTATTAACGTTACATTGACAGCAATCAGAACTGTTTAGCTTCTCAAGATTACGTTCTAATTCTCTGGTACTTTCTCGAAATAGTTTTACCTTATCCATCGAATGCCCTCCTATGAATTTAAATGATAAAATCATTAGTTGTATTTGTCAACTAATTTATGATATAAAAAAGCCACATAGCTGTTATAAACAACTACATGGCAATTACGTAGGCATATTCATTTATCTTATTTGTGATCTATTGCTTATGATATTTAATGAGTATTCCAGCAAGAATCTTGCTTATTAACCTTTTCATTCTCCCCTCACCTATCATCTTTTCCGACAACTTATGGATTATCATACCTTTTTTCAGACAAAAATAAAATAGCTACGGACATCAACTAATCAAATCTTGATCCCAGAGCTATTGCAATCATCCATCTTTTACTGCATCCAGAGGAAAAGGTATTACATTTGATGGTTCATTTTGCTGTGCTGTCCATAGTGTTAGTTTCTGCTGCATATTCATCCAACTTTCCGGAGATGTATTAGTTGCCTTGCTTATTCTAATGGCCATCTCCGGGCTAAGAGATACTTTCTCATTAACAAACTCTGATAACGCTTTTCTGCTTACTCCAAGCATTCTCGCTGCATCGGTAACGGAAAGATTTAGTGGTTTTAACACATCTTCAGCAAATACTTTTCCTGGATGCGTAGGTTTTCTGATCATATCATTCTCCATTTCACTTTTCTTCTGACTCAAAGCCGGCTTTTCATGCCGTCACTCTATCTCTTATTACACTGCCTATTGCTGTAACAATCATAGCTGTACAAATTACGGCTATTCCAATCCTGTCATAAGCGTTATAGAATCCCTCAGAGAACTTAATCTTGACGAACTTCTCCCAGATTGCACCGAGTATTACAAGAAGCGTTGCGCCAACTGAGGCAGCATACATACATGCCACAACCAAACTGGCAAGTATGTTTCTGCAATCATCCCTGTCGACTTTGAGAGAATCGCAGTTGGAAACTAATATAAAATAAGTCACAGCCAGGTATGCAACGGTCACAAACGTGGCTTTCTGCCAAGATGCACATTCGAATAAACTGTAACTTAGGCCCATGATCAGGTCAACGAACATGAGGCTGGAAAACACAATCATCGGTCCACTGGTCTGCTGATTAAATGTAAGGAGCGCTATTAACAACTCTATCACAACAATAAGTGTTATCACGCTGAGTTTAGTTTCTCCGGGAATAATGTCTTTAAGCCCTGGGAATACCAGAAGCAGGAAAAGAGATCCTAAGAGCCCTGTCATAAAAGGTAATGCCCTTAGAAGACCAAACAACAGTATAAAAATCACTCCCAATGCCAAGACCAACAGAATTTCAAATATTGCCGCTATCATTTATGCCTCCATTCTATGACCAAAGCACCTGGCCATTATTTGTTGCTTGTCTTTTGTTTATACAGTTTGTTACAGTAGACAGCAGCTCTTGAAGCAGATTTAAACTCTTCTACTCCGTTTCTTTCAATCACAGCCCTCTCGATGCCTTTGGCATTCCCTTTCTTGACTGCTTCTGTAAACATCTTGCCAAGACGGGATCTGACCTGGGCCGGTGACTCTTTTATGTCGTATTCAATAAGAACATCGTTCACACCTGCGAAGGTTGGAAGATCTGCCAGGACGAATTCTGCTTTCATTGTCTTGGCCTCAGCGATCATGTTGTTGATGGCAAGTGTATAGTCATAGACAGTTCTTTTGCCGAACTTCTCCTCCAACATATCGCAGATGTAGTAGTTGACGGTTACGTTCTCCTTCTTGGCTGCTTTCTCGATCTGATCATATAATTCCTGTGTGATTGCTAAATTAACTCTTGGCATAACCTTGTCCTCCATGAGTGTTGTTTTATGTTCATTCACAGTTAAATTATATGAGTGTTGTACAATGTTGTCAATATACCGATCATGTGCCGTACATGTTATGGTTAACCTCTGCCTGATAGTAACTGCTCATGGTTGAAGGAGCGTTAAACAGTGCTGCCAGCATGTAGTTCTTGATGTGGGTGATCTTGGTGGTGTTACTCTTAAGACAGTCGATCACGTACTCAAGGTGCATGTGGTTGAGCTTTAGGAACTTGGACTTCACCAGATCCTTGGGATACTCGTTCTTGGCAATCCAGATTGTCTTCTGAGTGGAAAGAACTGTCTCAAGGATCAGGTCAAAGACTCCTTCAAGTTCATCCCTGTATTCCGGATGACGCTCTATCATGGTATCCATATCGAGGTTTTCTCTGAGGATCTCATAATACGCTCTGTAGTCATCATTCAGATCCGGCTCCATCGATGTGATATGATTTGTTATTTTAATTAAGTTAGTATTATTCGTTTTATTATAATTAGGGTTGGTTTTTCCCATGTCTAGACCTTGATTTTTCCCATCTCTAGACATTGGTTTTTCAAAGGTCTTGACCTTGGTTTTTCCCATGTCTGAAACTTCATCATTTTGTTCAGACATTGGTTTTTCCCGGGTCTGAACTTCTTCTGGATTTTCCTCAACGAAGTCCTTCAGATACAACAAAGCTGCTTTTCCCTGGCCCTGCTTCTTGCGTTCCATGAGCCCTATAGCCTCCAGCTCCTTAAAAAGATTTATAGCCTTATTCTCCTTACAGCCCAGCATTTCCATGGCTTCCTGCTGTGAATATATGATAAATGCCCTATTTTCGCTATCTATCCACTTGTTTTTCTGCGAAATCGACATTCTATCCAGCATCAGGCCATACAGGATCTTGGCATCAGAGCTCATGTTTCTGAATATCTTATTTGTAAAAAGAAGCTTAGGCAGCCTGTAATAAGCATGCATTTCAGATTCCTGACCATAAAAATAGTCAAATGTTATCTTGTCGTTCAAAGCTCTTTTCTCCTCCATTCAATGACTTTCTACGACGTTCTATGACGTATAGTGGTGCAATATTTGCACTACCCAATCAGCTGAAATATCTTTTGTCTGTTGAAATTCTTGACGTAGATCTTATTGGGCTTTCCCTTTTCCTGTAGTCGCAATATCAGTCCAATGTCTTCAAGTTCTTTCATACAATCGATTACTGTGTGTCTGGAAAAGCCGATGTCTTCTTCCAATCTTCTCAGTGGATAAAGGATATACACCCGGTTCTGCTCATCATACCAACTATGCCTTTTGGCTTCACGCATTCTGTCAAGAAGCACTGCGTACATAAGCTTGGCTCCGGGAGACAGGGAAGAAAACACCTTCCCTGTCAGAAGCTCCTTGGGAATCTCCACTGAAGCAAACTGTGCTGACTGTGCACCATAAAAATATTCCATCATTATTCTGAGCCCTCGCTTTCATGAGTTCTTTTCCATTCCTCCAAGAGACTGATCATGATCCTCTCGATCTCAGGCTGAGAGTAGTAGGCGGGAAAATACTTGTTGAGTTTCCTCTCGTTGAATGTGACTTTTTTCTTGATCTGAGGAGTTGCTCTCTTCTGTATAAGTATGTCTATCATCTGTTCCTGGGTGAGAGAGTCATCATCTCGGTATTGGCGGAGGTCCATGAGCTGTTCCTGCTTGATCATGCCGTTTTCGTGGATGTATTCCCAGAGCCATTGTTGGTAGGTGTGGTTGAAATAGGAGATTTCTACTCCAATAGCCACAGCAAGTCTTCCTTCGTCAATCATATCTAAAAGTTTTGGGAGCAAGTATGTGAGCCTTACATATTTGTGTACCTGAGATCTGTGTAATCCATGAGCTTCTCCAGCTTCGTCTCCTGCACGCGACTTCGTCCACTCAGTGGACGAAGTTGTTTTCCCCTGATGTTTCATTGCATCCATCTTCATCTTTAGAGCAAAAGCCTTTTCACTAGGAAGAATCTCTTCCCTCTGCATATTGGCATTAACCATGGCAATTGTCGCATCATCATTTGTCATTTCCTTGATGATTGCCGGAATCTTACGTAGCCCTGCTCTCTTTGCCGCATGTAAGCGTCTGTGCCCCGAGATCATCTCATAATTGCCCTCATCATCCGGTCTTACAAGAACCGGAGTGAGAACGCCACTTTCCTTGATGCTCTCCACAAGCTCATCCATCTTTTCATCATCTACAACTCTGAAAGGATGATTCTCGAAGGGATAAATGGTCATAACATCAAGATCTACTGTTCCCTCCATGCTTGGAACGCCCAGGAGCTCATCAATACTAGATAGCTTTACTTTCTGTCCAACTCTTTGTGCCATTGTCCATTACCTCCCTTATGAATGATGTGTAAGCAAATGCTGCTTTTCCTTTTGGATCATATACGTAGAGACTGCTTCCAGAAGCGCTTATTTCAGCAGCTCTGACTGATAACGGGATCTCTGTCTCAAAAACATTTATACTTGATGAATAAGCTTCGTAAATCTGAGCAGAAATGTCTTTTGCATAATTTGTCCTGTTATCTACCATAGTGATGAGAATTCCATCGATTTCGAGCTTGGGATTGAGCTGACGCTTTACTCTTCCAATTGTCTTTATAAGCTGTTGCAGGCCCTTTACAGGAAGATATGCAGCCTGGCACGGAATGATTACTGAATCCGCACATGCAAGGGCATTAATGGTCATCATTCCAAGAGAAGGCATACAATCAATAATAATGAAGTCATATACTTCTCTGGCCTTGTCTACGTATTCTTTAAGAATTGTTTCCCTGCTGATAACTCCGGTCATGCTGATCTCTAAACTTGAGAGTTCTATATTTCCCGGCATCAGATCCACACCTTCAGGATGATGGATGAGGCCTTTTGTCACATCTACAGGCTCGTCATTGATGATATTTACAAGTGCTGTAGCAAGTGAATAATCAAGTCTGTCGGGTTCATCACAGCCAAGGCTGATACTCATGCTCCCCTGGGGATCCGCGTCGATCATAAGGACCTTATAACCTTCTCTTGCAAGGCCAATCCCTAAATTTACGCTGGTGACGGTTTTTCCCACACCGCCTTTCTGGTTTGCTACGCTGATAACCTTACTCATAAAAATCGTCCTCCTCCCAACATGATTCTATAAACTCATCTATCTTTTCCGTGTTACACAGAACAACTCCTCTTACCTTTCTTGTGGCTCTTGCGTCCTTTGCCAGCTTTTCGAAAGTATGAAGCCCCATTGAGTAGAGCTCAGCGCCTTCCTGGTAACGCACATATTTCTTTTTTCCCTTTTTAACCATTTCCTCCAGGTTAGGGACAATTCGTCTTTTAGGCATTTCCTTGTTCTCCTTTACCGTTTCCTCGTACCGGCAATTATCTTCAATAAATTTTTCATAGATGTCCTGATCTACCAGTACCCGTTGTCTGATCATCCTATTGGCCCCTGCTTCCTTTACTGAGTTTACGAAACTCCAGTAAGGAATGCTGTAGAGCCTTGCACCATCTTCATATGTGACGAAGTTATGCAGTTTTCCCTTGATATACTTATCAAGATCCGGTGGAGAATTTGATTTGTGAACCATCTTGTAACCTCCTTTTGGGTGTTACGAGATGTAAAACGAATGAAATGAACTAAAAGATAAAAAGCCACATCTCTCTTTGAAAAGAAATGTGGCTTAAGATGCAGATTCTGTTTTAAAAGATTGCAAATTTATCAAAAATACGCCGCTAAAACTGTTACAAAAAATAAACCGACTATTCCTCAGGGCCTTGACCAACCCCAAAATTCGTCATAGCGCGTCCTTTGATTTCTCGATTATTATCCATAGAACGTCGTATAGCTCCGTAGGAGTCCAATGAAGGAACTGTCAAAAAGTTGCCTGATTGGACGAATATGGACTCCTATGGATTCCCTGTACTTTCTAAGACGCACTATATTACTTGCTCGACTTCAAGGTCGGGAACAGCAGCACGTCTCTGATAGTAGCACTATCAGTAAGCAGCATGCAAAGTCTGTCGATACCGTAGCCGATACCACCTGTAGGAGCCATACCAACTTCGAGGGCATTGAGGAAGTCCTCGTCTGTGTGCTCAGCCTCTTCGTCGCCGGCTGCTGCGTTGGCATCCTGAGCTGCGAAACGCTCGCGCTGATCGATAGGATCGTTGAGCTCTGAGTATGCGTTGCACATCTCCCATGTGTTGATGAAGAGCTCGAAACGCTCAACCTTCTCAGGATCTGTAGGCTTCTTCTTGGTAAGAGGTGAAATAGCAAGAGGATGATCCATGATGAATGTAGGCTGGATCAGGTTCTTCTCGCAGAACTCCTCGAAGAAGAGATTGATGATGTCGCCCTTGGTGTGGCGGTCCTCAAACTCGATGTGGTGCTCCTTGGCAAGAGCCTTGGCTTCCTCATCTGTCTTAACTGTATCGAAGTCGATGCCTGCGTACTTCTTGATGGCATCGTTCATTGTAAGACGCTCGAAAGGCTTGCCGAGGTCGATCTCGTTGTCGCCGTACTTGATAAGTGTTGTACCACAAACCTTCTCAGCGAGGTAACGGAACATGGACTCTGTAAGCTCCATCATTCCTTCATAATCTGTGTATGCCTGGTAGAGCTCCATAAGTGTGAACTCAGGATTGTGTCTTGTATCTACACCCTCGTTTCTGAATACACGGCCAATCTCATATACTCTCTCAAGGCCGCCAACGATAAGTCTCTTAAGGTAAAGCTCAAGAGAGATACGAAGCTTACGCTCCTCATCCAGGGCATTGTAGTGTGTTACGAATGGTCTTGCAGCTGCTCCGCCTGCGTTCTCAACAAGCATAGGAGTCTCAACTTCAAGGAAGTCACGCTCTGCAAGGAAGTTACGGATCTCACGAAGGATAGCACTTCTCTTCTTGAAAGTCTCCTTAACCTCTTCGTTCATGATAAGGTCAACGTAACGCTGTCTGTATCTGATCTCTGTATCTGTAAGTCCGTGGAACTTCTCAGGAAGTGGCATAAGAGACTTGGATAAAAGAGTCAGCTCTTTTACATGAACTGAAATCTCACCGGTCTTGGTTCTGAAAGCAAAGCCCTTAACACCGATGATGTCACCGATATCCATCTTCTTGAAATCAGCATAAGCCTCATCTCCAAGATCGTTTCTTGAAACGTAGAGCTGCATGCGTCCGTCTCTGTCCTGAAGGTTAGCAAAAGATGCCTTACCCATTACACGCTTGCTCATCATACGACCTGCAAGGGATACAAGCTTATCTGCAGGAATATCTGACATAGGAACTACTACTGCCTTGCCTTCTTCGTCTACAGGAGCTACAAACTCGAGAGCCTCGAAGTTATCTCTTACCTGCTGTGTGTGATGTGTCTGGTCGTATTTAACGATCTGGAAAGGATCTCTTCCCTGAGCCTGGAGCTCAGTAAGCTTATCTCTTCTTACCTGACGAAGACGTCCTACGTCCTCTGCAGGTGCATTCTGCTGATTGTTCTGCTGATTATTCTCTGCCACCTTTTTTCCTCCGTAATATGTGTCTTTCATATTGTACAAAGAGCCGACGAATTGCTATCGCCGGCTCGTGTTATCTAAAGTCTCTTATCAGACCTCTGATCTCTGAATGCCAAGTACCTTATACTTGAAGACGCCAGCCTGTGTCTCTACAGAAACTGTCTGTCCCTTCTTGGCACCGATGAGTGCCTTACCAACAGGTGACTCGTTTGAGATCTTGCCCTTAAGGCTGTTTGCCTCTGATGAACCAACAATCTTGTATTCAATCTCCTCGTCGAACTCAAGATCTTTAAGCTTAACTGTGCATCCGATGCTGATCTTGTTTGTGTCAACATCTGAATCATCAATAACTTCCGCATTCTTGAGGATCTTCTCGATCACTTCGATCCTTGCTGCGATATCACGCTGCTCATCCTTAGCTGCGTCGTACTCAGCGTTCTCTGAAAGATCGCCCTGCTCTCTTGCTTCCTTGAGCTTCTCAGCAACCTCTTTGAGCTTGACTGTCTTAAGCTCGTGGAGCTCGTCCTCGTACTTCGCAAGTCCCTCTTTAGTTAAAATGTTCTTTTTAGCTTCCATAATACTCTGCCCTACCCTTCATAAAAAGATATATCTGAAAAATAGTTAATTTCATTTTTTAACTTTGCTATTATACTGTTATTTATTTTATGTGTCAACACTAGGCGGGAGCATTATTTTACCGCATGCTTCTTTGAGTGTATCCATGTCTGTCATCTGGTTTATCTCGTTCCTGAACCTTGCACTTCCGGGCATTCCATAGGTGTACCAGGACACGTGCTTGCGCATCTCGCGGATTCCGATGTACTCACCCTTGTACTTGAGCTGCATATCGGCATGTCTTATGACTGTGTCGTAGACCTCTTTCCTGCTTGGTCTCTCACAGGCTGCGCCTTTTTCAAAAAAGCTTTTGATCTCCCTGAAGATAAACGGATTGCCCTGGGCTGCCCTTGCCACCATGACTCCGTCGCACCCTGTCTGCTCAAACATAGCCTTGGCGCTCTCTCCGTCAACCACGTCTCCGTTACCGATCACGGGGATCTTCACAGACTCTTTTACCTGTCTGATGATATCCCAGTCGGCCTTACCTGAGTAGAACTGCTCTCTTGTTCTTCCGTGAACAGCCACAGCTGCTGCCCCTCCGGCTTCTGCTGCCTGGGCACACTCAACGGCGTTAACGCTGTTTTCGGTAAAGCCCTTTCTTATCTTGACAGTAACAGGCCTGTCAGAAACCTGAACCAGTGCCGACACTATTTTTTCAATAAGGGCCGGATCCTTCATAAGAGCAGAGCCTTCGCCGTTGCTTACAACCTTCGGCACGGGACAACCCATGTTGACGTCTAAGATATCGTAGGGTCTGTCCTTTATCATCTCAACTGCCTGCTGCATTATCTCGGGCTCTGAGCCAAAGAGCTGTAGCGAAACCGGATGCTCATCCGGATGGATCTCCAGCAGCATGTTGGTGTTTCTGTTCTTATAAATAATAGCCTTGGCGCTGACCATCTCCATGCACACAAGGCCGGCTCCCATCTCGCTGCAGAGCACACGAAAAGGCAGGTCGGAAACGCCTGCCATGGGTCCTAAGATTATGTTGTTATCAAGTGTTACGCTTCCTATTTGAAGCTTACCATATCCTGCCATAAAGTCTTTCTAATTAAAACGCGCCGTTTTCTTCTTCCTCATCCAATGCATCTGCAGCCTTCTCACCCAGCACATAAATCTTATAGTAGATTCCAAGCGCCTCGAACAGGTCCTGTCTCTTTCTCCTGACCTCTCCCACTAAAAGCCCTGCTGTGATCTCGTCATAGGTGATATCCTCTTCATCAGCATTGGTCTCGATTGAAACGCTGCCGTCCTCCTCAAAGACAATGGTAAAGATACCGCCTGCCTCCTGGGTAAAGAGGACGCTGATAATGTTGAGCTCCTTCTTGATGCTGTCAGGGATCTGCTTGAACAGCGGGTTAAAGTAATACTTCTGCTCGTAGGCGTTGGCTCCGCACAGAACTATCCTTCCGCCTGCTGCCTGCTCAAAGACGCGTCCCTTGTTGGTCTTTTGCATCTCATCTATATGGAGGTCTTCCTCAAACTCTTTGTTATATTCTTCTTCAAATTCCTTGGCACTCATTAAATAAACTCCTTATTCGGGCTGATTCTGATCATCAAATTCCTTGTTCTGTGGCTTGTTCCTACGGTTCTTTTCATAGAGGATCTGAAGGCCCCTGAGGGTCAGTATAGGATCGTAGATATCGATCTCCTCCGTAAGCTCTGAAATAAGCCTTCCAAGGCCGCCCGTTGCTACAACCTTCATATCCTTAAGGCCTGATTCTCTCTTCATCTCTTCGATGATGTATTTGGACTGGCCGATCTGTCCATAGATAAGTCCCGCCTGCATACTGGAGATGGTCTCCCTTGCAAGTATTGAATCGGGCTTTTTGATCTCAATCTCAGGGAGCTTGGCTGTTCCCTCCCAGAGGGCCTTGGCTGAAATCCTGATGCCCGGTGATACAACGCCCGCAAAGAACTCGCCCTTTTCATTGACCGGAACATAGGTGGTTGCTGTACCGTAGTCAACTACCAGCACAGGTCCGCCGTAAATCTCATAGGCAGCAACTGCGTCAACGATAAGGTCAGGTCCGATCTCCCTCGGGTTATCTGTGGTGATCTTGATGCCGGTCTTGATTCCGGGTCCCACAATATAAGGCTTCCTGCCTATGTATTTAACGATGGCATTGACCAGAGCGTGCATGACCTGAGGAACAACGCTGGCGATCATAACGCCCTCTATCTGCTCCTTATCAATGCCGTTATGGCCCATCATCTCCAGCATCTGAATTCCGTATTCATCTGAAGTGTGGTCGGTCTTGCTCATCATACGGAACGAGCTCTTTAGCTCCTCTCCGTCAAAAACACCGAAAGTAATATTCGTATTTCCTACATCAACGACTAAGATCATATCTTAAGCCTCCTGTTATACATATCCGTACAGTCCTCTGACAGAAACGTCCCCGGCGGTAACTTCACGCACCTCTCCGGTATCCATTCTGACAATGAGCTCGCCCTTATCCGTTATTCCAAGGGCTTCTCCCTGCTCATTTTGGGGCTCTGCAAATTTCTCTTCTACTTCTTCTCTGCCTTTTACTTCCGAAGGCTTTTTGGTATCAAGGAGCATCACTCTTAGTCCCTTGTTCACCAGTCTCTTTTCATATTGGTCCTTAAGAAGCGATAAGTCATGGGTCTTTTCAAACTTCTCGTAGTTCTCCTCAAATCTCTCCATGACCCGGGCCACCACAAGGCTCCTGTCGATAGGTCGTCCGCATCCGGTTAAAAGAGATCCTGCCACATCCTTAATGTCTTCCGGAAAGCGCGCCATATTGACGTTTATGCCAACACCTATGACCACGTCTGACATCTCGCCCGAAGGCTCCATGTGAAGCTCCGTCAGGATTCCGCAGATCTTCCGCTCTGCCAGGATAACATCATTGGGCCATTTTATATTACAAGTAAAAGAGCTTTCGGAGATGCTCTCATTTATGGCCTGCTCCGCGCCTTCTGCAACGGAAAGTCCCATAACCAGAGTGAGCATTGATACGCACTCTATTGGGACCTTGGGACGCACTATAAGGCTCATGGCGATGTTTGCACCGGCTGGAGTCTCCCAGCTTCTTCCGCGTGAGCCTCTGCCCTGTTCCTGCTTGTCTGCAACCACCAGCATTCCGTGAGGCGCACCTTCTTCTGCAAGGCGCTTTGCATCATCGTTGGTGGAGTCCGTTATGTCTTTATACCAAATGTTTGCAGCTGCCCATCTTGTGTGCAGCTGTTCGCTTATATGTTCTTTACTTAGCATTATTTCTTGAGGGTCGCATACATTACTGCCTTGATGGTGTGCATGCGGTTCTCAGCCTCCTCAAATACGATAGAGCGATCTGATTCGAATACTTCGTCTGTAACTTCCATCTCGTCAAGACCGTACTTCTTCTTTATGTCTTTTCCGATGCCTGTGTTGAGGTCGTGGAAGGATGGCAGGCAGTGCATGAATACACAGGAGTCTCCGGCGTTCTTCATGATGTCCATAGTTACACGGTATGGCTCAAGGTCTTTTATCCTCTCCTCCCATACGCTGTCGGGCTCGCCCATGGATACCCAGATGTCGGTGTAGATAACATCAGCACCCTTGGTTCCCTCAATGGCATCCTCGGAGAAATCAATTACTGCACCAGTCTGTGCTGCGATCTCCTGACAGGTCTTAACAAGATCCTCAGATGGGAAGTACTTCTTGTTGGATACTGCTGTGAAGTGCATGCCCAGCTTAGCGCAAAGAACCATCAGTGAGTTACCTGTGTTGTATCTTGCATCGCCCATGTAAACCAGGTGGATTCCCTTAAGGCGTCCGAAATGCTCTTTTATTGTAAGGGCATCAGCAAGCATCTGTGTTGGGTGGAACTCGTTGGTAAGACCGTTCCATACCGGTACCTTGCTGTGCTTAGCAATAGTCTCAACTATCTCCTGCTCAAAGCCCCTGTACTCGATTCCGTCGTACATGCTGGCAAGAACGCGCGCTGTATCTGCGATGCTCTCCTTCTTGCCGATCTGGGAATCTGTGGGATTAAGGTAGGTTGAACCCATTCCAAGGTCGTGAGCTGCAACTTCAAAGGAACATCTTGTTCTGGTACTGGTCTTCTCGAAAATCAGGGCAATGTTTCTGCCTCTTAGCTCGTCGTGAAGAATACCGTTCTTTTTCTTGTCCTTGAGCTCTGCAGCCAGGTCAATGAGGTACTCTATCTCTTCAGTGGTAAAATCCAGCAGTTTCAGAAAATCTCTTCCGTACAAATTCATGATGCTCCTCCTCCAAATATAAAAATGAGCCCTTGACTCCGTCCCTAGGGGTCAAAAAGGGGATTGCGCTTAGCAATCCCCTACATTCTATCATATATGCTTTATTTAGTGCACCCCAAATTACCAGAATACGTGTGCTCCGATGATGATTCCTTCTCTTCCGTTTACACGTCTGAAGTGAAGTGCTCCGCCGACGGTTGTCTCACCGTTTATGGCTGCCTGAGCTGCCTGGTAATTGGAATCGCTGATCTTGCCTGAGTTGTAAACTCTTGCAACGGTTCCGTTAAGAGCAGGTGTGAACTGACCTGATGCATAGATTACACCGTAAATACTGCTCGGGTATCCGCCTGACTTAACACGGTTCATAACTACCGCACCTACAGCGACCTTACCTTCATAAGGCTGGTTACCTGCCTCACACTGGATAAGAGCTGCCAGAAGCTTGACCTCATCAGCATCTGCGCTGACTGCTCCGCGGTTCTTGGTAAGTGCTGCCTTCTTCTCAGCTTCCTCACGAAGCTTGATGGCTGCTATGGTCTCACCGGAGTCGATCTTGAAGGTTGATGTAACATAATCAGCCTGAACATATCCGGTCTCATCGTTGTAATCAACGGCGATCCATCCATCGCCTGTATCCTCGATAAGGTCTACGAAGGTGTTCTCTGCAAGAACGCCAACAACCTCGGCATCTGATGAAGCCTCAGCCCTGATGTTAAGAGCTGTTCCGTTGCTGGTAACTATCTGCTTACCAACGTCCTGAGCAAGTGCCTCAGCATCCTCATCGAATAAAAGATATTCATCCTTGGCCCATCCGATAAGATCTCCGGACTGAACCTTGGTCCATCCGTCCTGTCTGTCTAAGATCTTACCTCCGCAGTCCTTGTAAAGAACTCCGACCTTAGCGCTGTCTTCGTTGGGCTCTTCCCTGACATTCATCACTCTGCTGACATTGGCCATCACGAGATTTGATGATTCGCTCTCTGAAGCACTCTCTGTGCTGCTCTCGGATGCTGCAGACTTCTCTGCGTTCTCAGCAGCCTTAACCTCAGGGGCTTCGCTGTCAATTCCAAGTGGAGCGATGGGACTGATAATATTTGTAATTCCTGTAGCAAGTTCTAAATAGTTTGAAGTGCGTCTTGCCTCTACTGTTATACTCTGGGTAAAAAACATTACCACAACCAGGAAAAGTACTGCCATGGTCTTAGTGGCCCCGGAGAATAACTTTCGTGAGTTATCCATACCGATTGCTATCCTCTTTTTTATTTAAATTTGTTACAAAGATATTGCAACATATTAAGATTTAAACAATTCGGAGGTAATAATAGCAAAGATGAGCCATTTTGTCAAATTTCTATTAAATTTGTGTCAAAAAAGTGTGAAAATTACAGGCTTTTGCTCTTGTCGATGCACGCTGTTACAGCATCCATCACGGTTCCTCTAAAGCCTGCTTCCTCAAGGACTCTTACAGCCTCGATTGTAGTGCCTGCAGGTGAGCATACCATGTCCTTAAGTTCTCCAGGGTGCTTGCCTGTCTCAAGGACCATCTTGGCACTGCCAAGTACTGACTGTGCAGCGAACTCATAGGCCTGCTTTCTTGGCATTCCGCCGGCTACTGCTGCATCTGCCATGGCTTCGATGAATAAAAAGACATATGCAGGTGATGATCCGCTTACGCCAACCACTACATCCATCAGTGACTCAGGCACGGTATATGCCTTACCAAAGCTCTCCAAAAGCTCTTTTACGAAGTGATAGGAATTGTCGTCTACAAGATCGTTCCTGCAGACAGCAGAACATCCTTCGCCTACAAGAGCAGGTGTGTTGGGCATTACTCTGATGATCTTGGTGGGCTTTTCAAACTCGTTCTCAATCCATGCAATGGTCTTGCCTGCTGCGATGCTAACGATGACCTTGTTCTCATCGACGCTGTCCATGATATCTGCGATAACAACCTTGAGATACTGAGGCTTAACGGCAAGAACAATGATGTCTGCCTCCTTGGCAACTGCTGCGTTGGAGTTCCTTGTCTGAATTCCGAACTTATCTGCTACCTTATGGCAGGTCTCCTCTGTGTTGGCTGAGCCTATGATCTCGTTGGGTCCCATGAGGCCTTTCTGCAAAATGCCGCCGATCATTGCCTTTGCCATGTTTCCTAATCCGATAAATCCTACTGTCATTTCCTTTACCCCCTCCTCTGTCTGGAAGCTTCAAATGTAAGTATTGCTGATGATGTGGCTGCGTTCATGGATTCCACCTCTCCCTTCATGGGAATGAGGACATAGATCTCAGCCGCATCTGCAGTCTCTTTGGTCAGTCCGTTTCCTTCGTTACCTATAAGGAAAGCTGTTGGCTGTGTGTAATCGAACTCGTCGTAGTTCTTCTCCCCTTTAAGATGGGCTGCATAGGTGTGTACGCCCTTAGCCGTCAGCTCTTTTACCAAAGAAGGAACATCTTCTACATATATATATGGCATCCTGAAAATGGAGCCCATGGTGGATCTTATTACCTTGGGATTGTATATATCGGCGCAGCCTTTGCTGAGGATGACGCCTGTAACTCCCGCACCCTCTCCTGAACGGAGCATGGTGCCCAGATTTCCAGGATCCTGGATATTCTCAAGAACAAGAAGGAGCGGAGCATTCTCTTTTCCCGATTCTGCAGCCTCCTGATTGTAGCCCTCGATGACCTCCTCCAAGGTGTAGTCATACTGCCTTATTACCGCAAGGACTCCCTGAGGTGTCTGGGTGTCGCTCATCTTCTTCATGACTTCCTCGGAAACCTCCTCCGCGCCATATCTCCAGAGAATTTCCTTGTCCTCTTCGCTTGCGCCGGAGACGAACTTCTCTGTGACATATACTTCGGAAACCTGAAGAACGGGAGCTTCCCTGAGCATCTTCATTCCTTCTATTACAAAGACGCCGTCCTCGCGACGGGCCTTGCTCTTTTCTACGTAACTTACGACCTTCTTGACGCGGTCGTTGGATGTACTTGTGATCATGGTGATACCTCTTTTGAAACATTTGGGTAGTAGATTATAGTATAGCACATTTGAGGGAGAGTGGGGGAGTCAGTGGGGACGGTTCTCTTTGACTCCCTTTTTCGATAATCAAGAGGAATAAAACACCTAAACAAAAGGGAGTCAAAGAGAACCGTCCCCACTGACTCCCCACTGACTCCCCCACAAAAAAACCGGGGCAAGAGTGCCCCGGTTCTATACCCTATTGGAAATACCTTTTCTAAAATCAGTTCTTTACAACGAACTTTCCGCCACGCTTTGATACTACGTCGAAGATAACGGCTGCAAGAAGAACGATACCTTTTACAACCTTCTGCATGTTGGCATCAACGCCCATAAGTGACATACCAAGGTTGATAACACCCATGAGAACCGCACCAACGATAACGCCGGGAACTGTTCCGATTCCACCGTAAGCTGAAGCTCCACCGATGAAGCAGGATCCGATAGCGTCCATCTCGTAGTTCTGGCCGTATGTAGGCTGAGCAGATGTAAGACGAGCGATTGTGATCATACCTGCAAGTGCTGCAAGGAATCCCATGTTTGTGTAAGCAAGGAAGTAAACCTTGTTTGTATCAATACCTGAAAGCTTTGTAGCCTTCTCGTTACCACCTACTGCGTAGAAGTAACGTCCGATTGTTGTGTTGCTTGTGATGTATCCGTAAACAAATACTACGATGAGTACCCAGATAAGAACTGAAGGAATACCCTTGTGCTGAGCAAGTCTGTAAGCAAATGCTACAAGTACTGCTGCCAGAACTGCTGTCTTTATTGTAAATGTTACGATGTTCTCAAGCTCATAACCGGAGTTCTTTTTCTTGATACGTCCTGTAACCTGAAGAAGCACATAGATTGTTGCTCCGATGATTCCGGCAAAGAGACATGTAAGGTTAAGTGCTCCGCCGCCTAAGAAATCAGGAATATAGCAGTTAGCACCACCACCGAACAGATTTACAAAGCTTGTCTGATCCTTGATTGAAACTGTAAGGCCATTAAGTACTACGTTTGAAAGACCTCTGTAAATAAGCATACCTGCCAGTGTTACGATGAAAGGAGGGATACGTACAAACGCGATCCAGAAGCCCTGGAATGCACCGATTGCTGTTCCGATAGCAATCATGATAATGATTGCAAGCCATACAGGAACACCAAAGTTCATCATAAGTGTTGCACCAACGGCACCAACGAAACATACTACTGAACCAACTGACAGATCGATGTTACCACCGGTCAGGATACAGAGCAGCATACCTGTTGCAAGAACAAATACGTATGCGTTCTGTGAAATAAGGTTACTTACATTCATGGGAAGCAGGATTGCTCCGCCTGTCATAAATGAAAAGAACGCTAAAACTATTACAAGAACGAACACCATGGTGTTCTTTTTCAAAAATCCTAAAATTTGATCTTTATTCATGATTCTCCTCCTCGTTTCCAGATGACTGTAAGATATAAGTCATAATTTTTTCCTGGGTTGCATCTTTTGCATCAAGCTCCCCGACCATCTTTCCTTCGTTCATAACATAGATTCTGTCGCACATACCAAGGATTTCAGGAAGCTCTGAAGAAATCATGATGACTGATTTACCTTCAGCTACCAGCTGGTTGATAATGCAGTAGATCTCGTACTTAGCACCTACGTCGATACCTCTTGTAGGCTCGTCAAGGATAAGGATTTCAGGATCTGCAAACATCCATTTTGCCAAAAGAACTTTCTGCTGATTTCCACCGCTGAGGTTTCCAACATTCTGTTCTACTGTAGGACATTTTGTTTTAAGCTTGTCCTTATACTCTACTGCTACTGAGTATTCCTTGTGCTTATCAATAACCTTTCTATTACTTACTTCGTCAAGGTTAGCCAAGGTTGTATTGATCTTTATGGGATTAGACAGGATAAGTCCATTTCCCTTTCTGTCTTCTGTAACATATGCAAGTCCGTTCTTGATTGCCTGACTTACAGTATTAAGATGAACTTCTTTTCCATCAATAAAAGTCTGTCCGGTAATGTTTTCCCCATAGCTTTTCCCAAATACGCTCATGGCAAGCTCTGTTCTTCCAGCTCCCATAAGACCTGAGATTCCGAGAACCTCGCCCTTTTTAACATATAAGTTAACATTGTCAACGACTTTTCTTTCTTTATAAAGAGGATGATAAACGTTCCAGTTCTTTATCTCCATCTTTACCTCTCCGATGTGAGGCTCTCTTTTCGGGAATCTGTCTGAAAGTTCACGACCAACCATTCCCTTGATGATCCTTGCTTCGGAGAAATCATCCACGCCCTTGGTAAGAGTTTCAATTGTTGAACCGTCACGGATAACTGTGATCTTGTCAGCAACGTATGAAACCTCGTTAAGTTTGTGGGAAATAATAATAGAGGTAAGACCTCTTTCTGCCTTCAGCTTAAGGAGCAGGTCAAGAAGTGCCTTTGAATCTGTCTCATTAAGTGAAGATGTGGGCTCGTCAAGGATAAGAAGTCTTGCATCCTTTGAAAGAGCCTTCGCAATTTCTACAAGCTGCTGTTTACCAACACCGATATCCTTGATAAGGGTCTGTGTACCCTCTCTAAGACCTACGATGTCGAGATACTTTCTGGCAAGTTCATTGGTCTCATGCCAGTTGATCTTTATCTTGTTTCCTCTCTCGTTTCCGAGGAACATGTTCTCAGCGATTGTCATATAAGGGATAAGAGCCAGTTCCTGATGGATGATAACTATACCCTTTGACTCACTGTCTTTGATCTGATTAAATTGACAAACCTCTCCGTCATAAACTATATCACCCTCATATGATCCGAAGGGATAAACTCCACTAAGGACATTCATAAGAGTGGACTTTCCAGCACCGTTCTCTCCTACCAGCGCGTGGATTTCACCTTCTTCAACCTGAAGGTTTACGTTATCTAAGGCCTTTACGCCAGGGAAGGTTTTGGTGATATTCTTCATTTCAAGTAATATCTTCGCATTGGCAGTCTTTTGGGGTACTGTTTTTGGCGCGGTATTTTTTTCCAATACAATCGTATTCGGCGCCTTCTCTTTTTCCAGATCTATCTTTGCCACGATGCCCTCCTCCATTTCCGTGCAATCATTTTAGGGCGAACATAAGGCGGGTCATTTACGGCCCGCCTATGTTCAATTTGGGAAAACGTAATTGTTAAATTACCAAATTTAAATTACTTGAGCTGATCCTCTGTGTAGTAACCAGAATCGATGAGGAGCTCTTTGTAGTTGTTAACGTCTGCGAATACAGGCTCGCAAAGGTATGAAGGAATGATACCTGTTCCGTTGTCGTATGTCTTTGTATCGTTTACAGGAGCCTCTGAACCCTTCATGATAGCGTCAACCATCTCTACAGTCTTAGCTGCAAGAGTTCTTGTATCCTTGAAGATAGACATTGACTGCTTACCAGCGATCATGTTCTTAACGTTAGCAACGTCACAGTCCTGACCTGTGATGATTGGCCAATCACCTGTGTAGTTAGCTTCAAGTGAGTTTGTAACACCGAGTGCTGTTGAGTCGTTTGAGCAAAGAACTGCATCAAGCTTTGTGCCATCAGCGTAGTTAGCTGAGATGATAGCATCCATTCTTGACTGAGCGTTCTCTGTTGCCCAGTTAGCTGTAGCAACCTTATCAAAGTCAACCTGACCGGACTTAACTACGATCTTGCCCTCGTCGATGTAAGGCTTAAGAACATCAATAGCTCCGCCATAGAAGAATCTAGCGTTGTTGTCACCAGGGTCACCAGTGAAGATTTCCATGTTGAAAGGACCTGCTGCATTCTTGAGGTCGAGCTGCTGCTCGATGTACTCGCCCTGCTTTGTTCCTACCATGTAGTTATCGAATGTTGCGTAGTAAGAAACAGCGTCTGAATTCATGATAAGACGGTCATAAGCGATAACTGAAATGCCAGCTTCCTTAGCCTGTGCAAGTACTGTGCCGAGTGAATCACCATCGATAGATGCGATAACGAGTACCTGTGCGCCAGATGAGATCATGTTCTCGATCTGAGAAACCTGTGTAGCGATGTCGTTAGAAGCGTACTGAAGGTCAACTTCGTATCCGGCTGCCTTAAGCTGCTCTTCCATGTTGGCACCGTCCTGGTTCCATCTCTGAAGGTCCTTGGTAGGCATTGCTACACCAACCTTGCCTGTTCCGGTTGCTGCAGGCTCTGCTGCCGGCTCAGCTGCAGGTGCTTCTGTTGCTGCAGGCTCTGCTGCAGGAGCTTCAGTTGTTGTCTGTGCAGCCTGTCCACATCCTGCAAGGAGTGAAGCTGCCATAACAGCTGAAAGGATACCACTTAAAATCTTTTTCTTCATTGCAATAATCCTCCCTATAAGGTTTGAATAGTTTATGCAGACCATTGTCTGCGCTTTACAATAGTAAATTACCATAGAATTCATAGGAATAAATTGCGACATCAAGCATATTTTTAACTTGGGACAAGACAAAAAAGAAGCCGTGCTAGCATTTTTTTGCTGGCACGACTTCATATGAAACAAATTTGTGCTATAACAACACCAAAATGAAATTTTATCCCTTGACATTAAGGTAGACGTCTTCTCTTAAGTGAAATCCACTGTTGATTATGACTTCATCAATGTTATCTTTGGTAACTCCGATGGGCTCGATCTTAAGGTATGGGATCTTTTCACTTCCGTCTCTCATCTCCGAAAGACCCTCATCCTCGATCTCTTTTCCCTCTGCGAGAGCAACTGCTGCCTCCGCCGCCTTCTGGGCCAGCTTCTCAATGGGCTTATACACAGTCATGATCTGAGTTCCCTCGACTATCCTCTGACAGGCCTCAAGGTCCGCATCCTGTCCGCATACCAGCTTCTTGCCTGCAAGTCTCATTTCAGCAAGGGAAAAGACAACCCGGCTGGCCAGGTCATCGTTGCCACACATGATGCCATCCGCTTCCTTGACCAGTTCCGGATAGCTGTAAACATAGCCACTGGCCAGTTCAGCCTTCCAGCCATCGCAGTAATACTCATCGAGTATCTCCACGCCGTTCTTTCTCATCACGTTCATAAAGCCCTCTCTGACCATTGGAACGTTCTGATCCTTGGGAGATCCGTTTATCATAAGAACCTTGCCACCTGCAAGTCCTGCCTTTACCATGGCTTCTCCCATGAGCTCACCGACTTTTTCATTGTCAAAAGACACATAGAGATCAACGCCGGCATTCGGAATGGGCCTGTCGTAAGCAATAACCTTAATTCCCGCATCGTGAGCCTTTTTAATGCTGTCTACAAGCTCCTCCGGGTCAATGCAGATGATAACTATGACGTCCACATCCTTCTTTATAAAGTAGTCGATCTGCTGCTTCTGCTGTTCAACATCGCCGTTGGCGTTCTGAATGTTGACTTCCGCCCCAAGCTCTTTTGCCGATGAGACAAAGACATCACGGTCCCTCTGCCATCTCTCAATAACAAAGGAATCAAAGCACATTCCTATCTCAATCTTGTCAGTTTCTACAGCGCCGTCGGCATTGCCATTGTTTGTTGTTGCTCCGCAGCCGCTAAGCACAGCCCCCATTAGAACTACAGCCAGCGCTCTCCCCAATAAACGCTTAACCCTTTTGTTCATACAACTTCTCCTTATACTCAGTAGGAGTTACCCCCACGTTCTTCTTAAAGCTCCTGCTGAAATAGTTGGGATCCGTATATCCACAGGAAACACAGATCTCCTTGATCGACAGATTGCTCTTCTCCAAAAGCTCTTTTGCCTTATCAATCCTGATGTTGGTCAGGTATTCTATAAAGTTAAGTCCGCACTCTTCCTTGAAGACCTTGCTGAAATAGTAGGGCGAAATGTTTACAACCCTTGATACATCATCAAGTGAAATGTCCTTGTCAAAGTGGTCCTCAATGTACTTCCTTGCAGTCTTTATGATGTCGCCGGACCTCTCCTGGCGCTTGCTTACTACATTCCTGCAGGCATTCATCACCTTGTCGGTGAACCAGTCCCTGATCTCGTCTGGGCTGTTAAGCTCCATGATCTGCGGAAGATAGTCTTTTCTCCCCGAGTAGTGATAGGTCTGACCACCGTTCTGATAAGACAGGTGCTCAGCGTAGAGCGCAAACTCAAGGGCCTTGAGCCTCATGGACATAAGGTCTCCGTCCATGGCTCTCTGACACATCCAGTCGGCGTACTTCTCAGTCATTACCTGGGCTTCGTTAAGATCTCCCTTGGAGATTGCTTCGAAAAGAGGCTTCTCCATGCTCTTGGGATAATCCTCCTCGTAGTCGCAGTTTATGACAAGGTCGTCCACGTGCGCAACAGAACCTGTTGTGGCGATAAGTGCATTAAGCGCCTCTCTGTAGGAATCCCCAAGTTCCCTAAGGGGCTTGACTCCGCCGATTCCGATTCTGAAGCTGATGTCCGTCTTCTTGCGAAGATACCTTGCCAGCTCCCTTGCTCTGTCGATGAGCTCGGTTCTCTCGTTATACTCAAGCTTTGGCTCGCTGCAGGGAATGAGCACCGCGATCTTGTTGGCCATTACGTTTCCGACTTTTCCTTTGAAAAGAGATTTCACTCCCTCGCGGATTTCGTGATAACGGCCGGAGATCTTGACTGAGCTTCCTACCGCATTGGTCATGTGGTTTCCGACCTGGGAATCTCCACAGACCAGTGCCAGCATGTATCCGTAGTTCTCGGTTATGCCGAGGATCGTTCTGTAGCTCTCGATATCCTCGTCGAAATGCTCCTGCAGAAGGATGTCATAGATAAGTCCGTTTTCGATGATGGGCTCTACGGTCTCGAGCTTCTCTTTAATAAGAAGGTCGCCCCTTCGCTTTTCTCTGTCGCCGTCAATCTGAGCCATAGCTCTTTTAAGGACAGATACGACCTTCATCTTCTCCATGGGCTTGGTTATGTACTCCATAACTCCCAGAGCGATGGCTTCCTTGGCGTAGTCGAACTTATCGTAGGCCGACATTACAATGAAGATGGTATTCGGGCAAAAGACCTTCATCTCCTTGATAGCTTCGATGCCGTTAATGCCGGGCATATGAATATCTATCACTGCGATGTCAGGGCGAAAGCTCTCAGCAAGCTCTATGACGCTCCTTCCGCTCTTTGCGCAGGCAACCTCACAGGCTCCGCCAAACTCTTTTTCTATTATGAATTTCATGGAATCGATGACGATACCTTCGTCATCACAAACCATCACTCTATACATTCTTTGCCTCCCATGGGAAGTATGATCACAACTTCGCAGCCCTTATTCTCGCCGTGACTGATGATGTTGATGGCATCATCATCCTCAGCAAATATCCTGACTCTGGAGATTACGTTGTCCATACCGATTCCGTTGTTGTCGTAGCTGTCCTCGATATGGCTGAAGCTTCCGTTAAGCAGCTGGTCTATAGTCTCCTGGCTGATGCCCTTACCGTTATCGCTGATGCTGATGCAGACACTGTCATCTTTTCTGTAAACCTTAAGGGTGATGCGACCTGCTCCGGCCATTTCTCTGATGCCGTGATTTACCGCATTCTCGACGATGGGCTGAAGGATCATGCTGGGCATTACAAGGTCAAGGAGCCTTTCGTCAACCTGTTTCTCATAGCCGATGTCACCGGAAAATCTTACGTTAAGGATCTGGATATAGTTGTCCACCAGAGTTACTTCATCCCTGATGGTTACATCTCTCTTCTGACTCTGTACATTATACCTGAAAAAGTCTGCCACGGTCTGCACGTATTCGTAGGTCCTGTCAGCACCCTCCATCATGGCCAGCTGTGCGCCGGCGTTTAAGGTGTTGAAGAGGAAGTGCGGATTGATCTGGGCCTGCAGGTATTTGAGCTGCGCGTCCTTAAGGTTGGCCTCCATGATAAGCTCTTTTTCCTGCATGTACCTCTCGTGGGCCATACTCTCTTTTAACTTCTCAATATAATCCTTGATGCTGACAACCATCTTGCCAAAGGCATTGATAACTATGCCGACCTCATCGTGATACATGGCAGGTGGAATTGTTGCATCGAAGTTTCCTTCCGATACCTCGTCCGCTGAATCTGCCAGATTCTTAAGAGGCATGATCATGGTCCTTACGAAGTTGGTGATGATGATTACGTTTCCGATCATTACCAGCGTCATAACGATCACGCCTACGACTTCAAAGCGTCTGAAAGCCTTCAGAATAGCCAGGTAATTACCGGAGTTTACAGCAAAGAGCTCGATGTTAAGACTGGTGATGTACTCATCGATATCCTCATAGAGCCTTGTGCTGCTCTCGTAATAGTTTCTGTATTTCTCTACATTTCGGCCACGCTTGGCCTCGATGGTCTGGGCAACCTCCTCCAGATAATTCTGGGACATGTAGCGGATGTTGCGCTCCATGCGGCTGAAGGTCAGGTCTGTTACGTTGTCATCAAGAGCCTGGGCAAGGTCCGAAAAAGCCTGAGCATCGCGGTAGTACTCCTCAAGTGATTCACTGGTCTTGGAACTTAAGTACTCAGTCATTGAATCCTGAACCTCTGTAAGAGCCTCAGATAAGCGGTTCAAAGAGAGGTTATCCTGATATACCATCTCCATGTCTTTTGACATGTTGTTGATCCCAAGGATCATGAAGATATTAACCACGAAGATTATGAGGTTTGCAAAAACGCAGACGCTGATGATCTTGAACTGAAGGGGGCGGTTTAGGAATTTATTCATCTCCGTCCTCCTCTTTAAACTGTTCAACGTTGTCCTGATTGATGAGGGTAACGTCCGCAAGGTAGTATTCACTTATGTTTCCGAACTCATGATAGTCGGTAAGAGCAGTAACGCTGTACTCGCCCATCTGGGCTGCGTCAATGGAAACAGTGGCATAGACACCCCCTCTTTCAATGGCATTGACAATCGCCTCGGAGTCATAATATCCGAGGATACTCACTTCTCCTACCATATTAAAGTCAACTACAGCCTGATAGGTGCAGACTGTGCTGAGCTCGTTTAGGCACACGATAACATCAGGAATCTCCTCCCCAAGGAAGATATCCCTGATGGACTCCTCAACCGAAAAGCTGTTGGTATTATCTACGGTGACGATTGAAACCAGGTACTCGGAATCTGTTACGTTGTCCTGATTGATGGTCTCCTGAATTCCTGAAATGATGATGTTCTGTCCGGTGTCCTTGGTATCTGCATTAGCCAGCACCGTTATCTTGATCTGGCTTCTGTCCTCGATGGTCTCGGACTCGATGAGTTCCTCACGGCGCTTCTCCTTGATGATGTCGATGATCTGACCGCCGTACATCTTACCTATACTATAGCTTCCGACTCCGATAAAGCTGAGCCTGTCAGACCTTGTGCAGTCGCCGTACAGTGTAACAACCGGGATTCCGGCGTCCACAGCCTTATTTATAACGTGAGACATCTCAAGGGTTTCGTTAGCATAGACTATTATGCCGTCAACCT
The DNA here is from genome assembly GCF_000423965.1 of Butyrivibrio sp. VCB2001. Taxonomy (NCBI): domain Bacteria; kingdom Bacillati; phylum Bacillota; class Clostridia; order Lachnospirales; family Lachnospiraceae; genus Butyrivibrio; species Butyrivibrio sp. VCB2001. The sequence goes on from NZ_AUIZ01000017.1 coordinate 27,007, forward strand.
CTGATGCAATGGCTATCTCCATCAGCTCTTCCACGGAGTAATCCTTGCTGAACTGCTCACCGAAGAGATCCACATAGATATTGCTCTCCTTGGCCTTCTCAAAAGCTCCTTTATATACTGACTGCCAGAAATCCGACTTGTAGTTATCGGTGATCATGACGTAATACTTGTCATAGACATTGGACTCCGCCTGAGACACCATGCCTGTTCTGTAGAATCTGAAAAACAGGCCCCCGGCCACGAGGGTAGCAAGCATCAATATAAGTGTTACAACAAGCAGAAGATACTGCCTTACTATTCTCTTTTCATAACTGACTTGTTTTTGATTTTTCATAAGCAGATTTTAGCAGATGCGCACAAATAGAAAAAGTGGACTTTTTTGTTTTGTGCTAGACAAACACAAAAAAGTCCACTTAATGCTCTCTTTATGATCAGATTGTTCTTGCAATCTCGTACATGTACTCGTTGATGTTCTTGCTCATTGCAAGTGCCTCATCGATGTCATAGTCTACGAACTGACCGTTTCTGTAACCTACTACTCTGTTGGTCTTGCCTGCTGCAAGAATGTCTGCTGCATAGCATCCCATCATTGAAGCATATACACGGTCCTTACAGGTTGGGCTACCACCACGCTGCATGTAACCAAGGATTGAAGCTCTTGTCTCAAGTCCTGTAGCAGCCTCGATACGACGAGCCATTGATGTTGAATGTCCGATACCCTCTGCGTTAACGATGATGTGATGGGTCTTACCCTTCTTACGGTTATCGATGATGTTATCGATAATGCGCTGCTCGTTGTAGTCGTATTTCTCAGGAAGAAGAATGTCGTCTGCACCGTTGGCGATTGAGCACCACAGTGCGATGTATCCTGCGTGACGTCCCATAACCTCTACGATTGAAACTCTCTCGTGGGATGATGATGTATCACGGATCTTGTCGATAGCGTCCATAGCTGTGTTGATAGCTGTGTCGAATCCGATTGTATAGTCTGTGCAAGCGATATCAAGGTCGATGGTTCCGGGAATACCAACTGTATTGATGCCCTGAGCTGAAAGCTTCTGAGCTCCGCGGTAGGATCCGTCTCCTCCGATAACTACCATTCCGTCGATGCCGTGCTTACGACAGATTTCTGCGCCCTTAGCCTGACCTTCAGGTGTTGTGAACTCCATGCAACGAGCTGTTCCAAGGATTGTACCACCTCTCTGGATGATATCTGAAACGCTTCGTCTGTCCATCTCTACGATCTCTTCATTTAAAAGACCCTGATAGCCTTTCTTGATACCAACAACCTTAAGTCCGTTGGCAAGAGACTTACGAACAACTGCACGAATCGCTGCGTTCATTCCGGGTGCATCGCCACCGCTTGTAAGTACGCCGATAGTCTTGATCTGCTTAGCCATAATAATATCCTCTATATTTCCTCTAAAAAAGTAAATCGTTACATTATTAACGTTTCCTAATCTATTATACTACCGCAGCGTCATAAAATCTGCAATGGAAATGTTTCCGATTTAGTTATTTTTAACATTTTTGTGCAGAAAATGTTATAATTTCACTATCACTTTGGGGGAGATTTACAATGTCATTTACGCATCTGCACGTCCATACAGAATACTCTCTTTTGGACGGTTCCAATAAGATAAAAGAATATGTGAAGCGCCTTAAGGAGCTTGGCATGAATGCCGGCGCCATCACCGACCACGGCGTTATGTACGGAGTCATTGACTTCTACGAGCAATGCCAGAAGGAAGGCATCAACCCCATTATCGGATGTGAGGTATATGTAGCTCCCGGCTCTCGTTTTGACAAGGAGACTTCCGTAAGCGATGACAGGTATTATCACCTGGTCCTCCTTGCCGAGAACAACGTCGGTTACGCCAACCTCTCCCATATCGTCAGCCGCGGCTTTACTGAAGGCTACTATTATAAGCCACGTGTTGACATGGAGATTCTTGAGAAATACCACGAGGGTATAATTGCGCTTTCAGCGTGTCTTGCAGGCGAGATTCCGAGGAACATTTTAAAAGGTACTCCTGAGAAGGCCAAGGAAGCTGCCATGCGCCTCGATAACATCTTCGGCCACGGCAATTTCTTTTTGGAGCTCCAGGACCACGGAATTCCCGAGCAGCGCCAGGTAAACAACACTCTCATGGCTCTGTCTCAGCAGCTTGATATTCCTCTGGTTGCCACCAACGACTGCCACTACACCTACGCCGATGACGCAGAGGCACACGATCTTCTCCTTTGCATCCAGACCGGCAAGAAGGTTTCAGATGAGGACCGCATGCGCTATGAAGGCGGTCAGTACTATATAAAGAGTGAAGAGGAGATGAAAGCTCTTTTCCCCTATGCTCTTGAAGCAATTGAGAACACGCAGAAGATTGCCGACAGGTGTCATGTGGAGATCGAGTTTGGCGTTACCAAGCTCCCACACTACGAGGTTCCTGAAGGATACGATTCCTGGACTTACCTCAACAAGCTTTGCATGGACGGTCTTCACGAGAGATACCCGGATGATGATGGCAGGTTAAAAGAGCGTCTTGACTACGAGCTGGGTGTCATAAGGCGCATGGGTTATGTCGATTACTTCCTTATTGTATGGGACTACATCAACTACTGCAGAGAGAACGGAATCGCTGTAGGTCCCGGAAGAGGCTCTGCTGCCGGAAGTATCGTCTCCTACTGCATGCACATAACCAACATTGATCCTATCAAGTATGATCTTCTCTTTGAGAGATTCCTTAATCCTGAGCGTGTGTCCATGCCCGATATCGACGTGGACTTCGAGTACGAGCGCAGGCAGGATGTAATAGATTATGTTACCGAGAAGTACGGCGCCGACAAGGTAGTGCAGATCATAACCTTCGGTACGCTGGCAGCCAAGGGTGTTATCAGGGATGTGGCAAGAGTCATGGATCTTCCCTACAGCTTTGGCGATCAGATTTCAAAGATGGTGCCGACGGAGCTAAACATCACTCTGGATAAGGCTCTTGCCATGAATCCGGAGCTTCGAAATCAGTACGAGTCCGACCCGACAGTGCACAAGCTGATCGATATGTGCAAGAAGCTGGAAGGCCTTCCAAGGCACACTTCAATCCATGCTGCCGGTGTCGTTATCTGCCAGTCTCCCGCCGAGGACCTGGTTCCGTTATCAAGGTCAGCTGAAGGTAACATCACGACGCAGTTTACCATGACCACCATTGAGCATCTGGGCCTTCTTAAGATGGACTTCTTGGGCCTTAGGACCCTTACAGTCATCAAGGACGCTACCGAGTTTGCCAACAGGTCTTTGGGAGCCAAGCCCGGTGATGCCAATTACATTAATATAGATGAGATTGATTACAATGACCCTGCGGTTCTTGATTCCATCGGTTCCGGACACTGCGATGGCGTATTCCAGCTGGAGTCTGCAGGAATGCAGTCCTTCATGAAGGAGCTTAAGCCTCAGTCCTTAGAGGACATCATAGCCGGAGTTTCGCTCTACCGCCCGGGTCCTATGGACTTCATTCCGAAATATATCGCCGGCAAGAACGATGCTGGCGCCATCAGCTACGCCACTCCCGAGCTTGAGCCAATCCTCAAGCCCACCTACGGCTGTATCGTCTACCAGGAGCAGGTTATGCAGATCGTTCAGCAGCTGGGCGGATACACGCTGGGACGTGCGGATCTGGTTCGCCGTGCCATGAGTAAAAAGAAACAGGAAGTCATGGAGGTTGAAAGAGCCAACTTCGTAAACGGTAATGCCGATGAGGGCGTTCCGGGATGCGCATCCAAGGGCATCTCAGCAGAGGTTGCCAACAGCATCTACGACTCCATGATGGACTTTGCAAAGTATGCTTTCAACAAGTCCCACGCTGCCTGCTACGCAGTTGTCGCACTTCAGACAGCATGGCTTAAATACTACTATCCCGTTGAGTTCATGGCTGCTCTTATGACTTCCGTCATCGATAACCCCGGCAAAGTTTCGGGCTACATCATGACCTGCCGGAATATGCATATATCTCTTTTGCCCCCTGATATCAACCAGGGTTATGACGGATTCTCTGTGGCAGAGGTAGATGCAGCAGAGGGCGAAACACCTATCCCCGGATCGGTTGTGACCAGTGCTCCGGGCAGGAAAAAGGCTATACTGTACGCCCTTACTGCAATAAAGGGCGTCGGAAGGCCGGTCATAAACGCCATCGTTCGCGAGAGAAAGGCAAGAGGTCCCTTTAAGGATCTCAATGATTTCCTGACCAGGATGGATTCCTCTGACACCGATGTCAATAAGCGTGCCGTGGAGAACTTCATTAAAGCCGGTGCTCTGGACTGCTTCCCCGGAACCCGTAAGCAGAAGATGCACATCTACGGACAGATCATGGACAAGCTCCACAACTCAGGCAAGAACTCCATGGCTGGGCAGATGTCGCTGTTCGATATCGCCGGCGAAGAGAACAAGAGCCAGTACCAGATCCCTATGCCGGACGTCGGTGAGTTCGACAAAGAGCTGATGCTGGAATTTGAAAAAGAGGTTCTGGGCTTTTATGTCAGCGGTCATCCCCTTGAGGAATACGCTGACATGTGGAGAAAAAAGATCACCAACATCACCACGGACTTCTATCTTGATGAAGAGACCGGTGTGCCGAAGGTCCACGACGGAGCAAGAGCCACAATAGGCGGACTCATCGCTGACAAGAAGATCAAATACACCAAGAACGACCAGGTGATGGCCTTTGTTACACTGGAGGATATGGTCGGAACCACGGAAGTCATCGTGTTCCCCAAGGCCTATGAGAGCAATGCGCCAAGGCTTAATCAGGACGGAAAGGTCTTCATTGAAGGCCGCGTGTCTGTTGAAGATGAGCGTGATGCCAAGCTGATCGCCGACAAGGTGCTCACCTTTGATGAGGTGCCAAAGACTGTGTGGATAAGGTTTGCGGATAAAGACAGCTACGAAGCTGTTTCTGCAGATCTAAATGAGCTTATAAAGGCAAGTGACGGTAATGATGAAGTTGCTATTTTCCTTTCATCCACAAGGCAGATCAAGAAGCTCGGAAGGGCATTTGCAATAAAAGCTGATAAAGTAATGATGGAATCTCTGGAAAAAAGATTCGGCAAAGAGAACGTGCAGATCAGATGATCTGCACGTTTTTTATTTCAGTGATATCAATAATTTCGACTAACCAAAAAGAAGATACATCCGATGAATATTCATCAAATGTATCTTCTTCATAAATGTCTTTTAACTGATCGGATTACTGAACGGCTGCCTTGAGCTCCTCAACCTTGTCAAGCTTCTCCCAAGGAAGGTTAAGGTCGTTGCGGCCGAAGTGACCGTAAGCTGCTGTCTGCTTGTAGATAGGACGACGAAGGTCGAGCATCTTGATGATTCCTGCAGGACGAAGATCGAATACCTTACGAACTGCCTCTGTAAGCTTCTCATCAGAAACCTTACCTGTTCCGAATGTATCTACAAGGATTGATGTGGGCTGTGCAACACCGATAGCATATGAAAGCTGGATCTCAGCCTTATCTGCAAGGCCTGCTGCTACGATGTTCTTAGCAACGTATCTTGCTGCGTAAGCACCTGAACGGTCAACCTTTGTGCAGTCCTTACCAGAGAAAGCTCCGCCGCCGTGACGAGCTGCTCCGCCGTAAGTATCAACGATGATCTTACGTCCTGTAAGTCCGGCATCACCCTGAGGTCCACCGATTACGAAACGACCTGTAGGATTGATGTATATCTTAGTGTTGTCATCAACAAGTGAAGCATCAACGATAGGATCGATAACGTGCTTTCTGATATCCTCGTGGATCTGCTCCTGTGTAACCTTCTCATCGTGCTGAGTTGAGATAACGATAGCCTCAAGTCTCTTTACCTTACCGTTCTCATCATACTCAACTGAAACCTGGCTCTTACCGTCAGCGCGAAGGTAAGGAAGTGTTCCGTTCTTTCTAACATCTGTAAGTCTCTTTGTGAGCTTGTGTGCAAGGCTGATTGCGTAAGGCATGTACTCTTCTGTCTCGTTTGTAGCATAACCAAACATCATACCCTGATCACCGGCACCGATTGCCTCGATCTGCTCATCTGTCATCTGGTTCTCTCTAGCCTCAAGAGCCTTGTCAACACCCATAGCGATATCAGCTGACTGCTGATCAAGTGCTACAAGAACAGCACATGTGTTGCCATCAAAGCCCTTCTCTGATGAATCATAACCGATCTCGCATACTGTCTCTCTTGCGATCTTAGCGTAGTCAACTACTGCCTTGGTTGTGATCTCACCTGTGATAAGTACGAAACCTGTGCAAGCTGTTGTCTCGCATGCAACACGGCTCATAGGGTCCTGTGCCATGCAGGCATCAAGGATCGCGTCTGAAATGTTATCACAAATCTTGTCGGGGTGTCCTTCTGTTACTGATTCGGATGTGAAAATAAATTTATCCATTATAAATTCCTTTCTGGCGCTTCCTGCGCCGATGCGATATGGCAGATCAGAGATCATTACGGGTCTCTTTTGCCATACATAAGAAAACCGCTTGTTTGGTGCGTGCAAGACACAAACAAGCGGAACTGATTTGGGTTTCAGATCCTCTTATTGCTCGTTGTATCTCGGCCTTGCGGCCTCGAAAGTTGCACGCTCAGGTTGGCACCTTCCTGATCTTACGTCAAGGGGTTGCCGTGGCTTCACAGGTCCTATGTACCTCCACCACTCTGAATAAGAGAACATTAACAATATTTTATTGCGCGGACTTTAAGTTATTTGAAGTCCGTTAATGAATAATACCTCATGGCTTAAATAAAATCAATAGGGCTAATTGATTTTTTTTCTTAAATTCGGGTGTTTTGGGAATTTAATTACAGCGCAGGCGCGTTTGGTGAAATTCTTATTGGATTTGTTGAGGGTAGATTTGTCTATTAGAGGTGTTGAGTACTTAATCAGTGCTATCAATGACGGTACATGTCTTCTTTTTGTCAGGGTTTTTCTGCTTTTCTATACCCCAGAGCCACTTTATAACGTATATATAGAAAGCGCCTTTTGTGCAAATTTTTGATCTCCCGGGTTTCTATTACCTTGAGCAACTTTTCAACTTATATATAGAAATAGTCTCTTGTGCAATTTTTTGATCTCGCGCATTTCCATACCCTGAGGCTACTTCAAAGCGTATATATAGAAATATCCCCTTATGCAAATTTTCGATGCCTTGGCTTTCCATACCTCAAGGCTACTTCAATGCGTATATATAGAAATATCTCTTGTGCAAATTTCTCGACCATCAGCTTTCCATACCCCAAGGCTACTTCGGAGCGTATATATAGAAAAATTAGCGCAAGGACTTTTCATCGCCAAATTCTGATGAGTCCCCAATACAATCGTAATATCGCTAACTTCTTAAGATTTGTTTAAGATTGACTCATATCTATTTACATGTAACTCTTCTTTTGCTATATTTTCTAGCGACGCTTCATCAAAAGCATTCTGCTCAGATGGTGTCTTGATATCTACCTGCTCTCGCAGGGACATTTCAACCAGTAAGAAAGAAAAAATATTTAGAGAAAGGAACTGAATAATTGGATCAGACTACTTATTTTATTGACCGAAAGAAAAAGCTTGAAGAAGACATTAAGAGAGTTGAAAAGAAGTTATCTTCAATGCCTGAGGAAAACTTATTGTGCCTGAGGCAGGTAAAAGATAATAAGACTTATAATCTTTTTTACAAGCAAAGAACAATAGATGGCAAGAAAGTTCACACCTACATTTCAAAGAAAGAGAATATAAAAGAAGCCAAGCTGCTTGCAAAGAAAAAGTATTTGAATAAATTGAAAAAAGACATGTACAATGAGCTTAAGTGCATCAATTATTACCTAAATCACAGGATCGCTGATGATTGTTCCCAAATGCTTGGCCCAGACTCACCATATAGAGAGCTTTTAATTGATCAGCGTCATATCGCCAACGAGTGGGAATACGCTCCTTACAATAAGAGCACTGATCATCCGGAGCACTTAACTCATCCTGCTCCAAAGGGGGAAATGGTGCGCTCAAAATCCGAAGCAAAGATTGCACAGGCTCTATTTTCACATAACATCCCATATAGGTATGAGGAAATACATGATATCTACGGCCATCCAATTGCAACCGACTTTACTATCATGCATCCCAAGACGCATCAGATCATTCTTTGGGAACACTTCGGACGTTGTGACGATCCCAGCTATCAGCCTACTGTCGACTATAAAATGTATCGCTATATCAGAGACGGCTATCTTCCCGGGGTCAACATGATCACAACCTATGAAGATAGCAAGCATCCGTTAGACTTCTTGGAAGTAGAAGAGATTATACAAAAGTTTTTTCTCTAAGCTAGTTGCTTGAACATATGCATACTGTCCTTGCTTCTTATCTACGGCGTTTCTATACCCCAGGGCTACTTATCTGTGTATATATAGAAAGTGCCATATGTGCAAATTTTTGATCTTCCAGATTTCTATAACCTTAAGCTACTTTTCAACTTATATATAGAAATAGTCACTTGTACAAATTTTTGATTCCGCGGATTTCTATAACCCAAGGCTACTTCAGAGTGTATATATAGAAATATCCCCTTATGCAAATTTTCGATACCTTGGCTTTCCATACCTCAAGGCTACTTCAGTGCGTATATATAGAAATATCTCTTGTGCAAATTTTTGATACCTTGGCTTTCCATACCTCAAGGCTACTTCAAAGCATATATATAGAAATATCCTCTTGTGCAAGCTTTAACTCAGCCTAACGCCGAGGATGACCCCCACGCCGAGGCCCATATCCTACCAGCCAAGCGATACCTCCAAAAAAAGCAAAGAGCCCCGGCTATGCCCTCTCACAAAGAAAGACAAAGAAATCCCCGCGAGCCCATGGCTTCGCGGGGAAAAATTTGCATAAAGGGTGTATTGGCAGTCTGGGCTCTTCAGCAATAGCTGCAGTTTTGTGCCGGCCGAGCGCCACCTACATCATCAGTCGTTGGCGTTACCCTTGAAGATTACGATGCCTTTCTTCTTGAACTTCTTAGGAGCCTCGGTGCCTGCAGAAGCGGAATCAGCGGATGCTGATGGAGCAGGTCTGCGAGCTGATGAAGTTGCAGGAGCATCTGCGTTAGCAGGTCTTCTGGCTGAAGATGTGGCTGGGCCATCACCTGCTGCAGAAGCAGGTCTTCTTGCGGAAGACGTAGCAGGCGTATCGCCTGCAGTCTCTGCCTTCTTGGCAGGTGCTGATCTCTTGATGCCAGCTTCCTTGGCAAGCTGGTCTACAACGGAAACCTTCTTGGCTGCGGGCTTTGCATCGCCGGAAGCTGAAGCACCTGAAGCCTTGCCTGCACCTGCGCCTTTGCCGGAAGAACCGGATCCGCTCTTGCCTCTCTCGGCAGCCTTGGCTGCTGCCTCGGCAGCTACCTTGGCAGGATCCTGGATCTTCATGGTAAGAGAGATCCTCTTCTTATCAAGCTCTACGTCAAGAACCTGAACGTCTACGATGTCTCCGACACTGACAGCCTCAAGCGGGTGCTTGATGAACTTGTCGGTGATGTGAGAAATATGTACAAGGCCGTCCTGGTGAACGCCTATATCTACGAAACAACCAAAGTCGATAACGTTTCTTACTGTTCCCTTGAGAACCATGCCGGGTCTTAAATCCTTCATCTCAAGGACATCGCTTCTTAAGATAGGAGCAGGCATGCTCTCACGAGGGTCTCTTGAAGGCTTCTCAAGCTCGGAGAGAATATCTGTAAGAGTAATCTCACCGATTCCAAGCTCCTCAGCAAGTTTCTTCTTGTCAGACTCAGATACCTTCCTGGACAGACTTCCTGCGCCTGCGCCCTGAGCGCCATTGCCATTTGCCTGAGCGCTGCCATTCTGAGCTTCCTTGCCTTTTCCGCCCTTAGCGCCCTTTCCGCCGGCGTTCTCATCCTCTACGACTGCGAGGTTACTTCCTGCGAGCGCTGCAGCGAGAGCTGCTCCCATAGCAGTTGAAGTATTTCTGATAACAACCTGCTTAGGCTTCTTCTGTGGACGAGGCTTCTCCTCTGCCTTAGCTGCAGGCTTTTCAAGTGCAGCCTTGGCTGCGTTCTTCTGAGCTGCTCTTACATCATCAAAGGTAATTCCCAGCTTGTCCATGAGCTTTAAGGTAGCTTCATAGGACTCCGGATGTACACTGGTTGCATCAAGCGGATTCTCGCCGTCAGCGATCCTGAGGAATCCTGCGCACTGCTCATAAGCCTTAGGTCCGAGCTTGGGCACATTAAGAAGATCTGCTCTGCTCTCGAACTTACCGTGTTCTTCTCTGTAATCAACAATGTTCTTGGCGATAACCTTGCTGATACCTGAAATATACTGAAGGAGCGGTGCTGATGCAGTATTTAGATCAACACCAACCTTGTTAACGCAGTCCTCGACTACACCTTCAAGGGTTTCACCAAGCTTTTTCTGATTCATGTCGTGCTGATACTGGCCGACACCGATGGACTTGGGATCAATCTTAACAAGCTCTGCCAGCGGATCCTGAAGTCTTCTTGCGATAGAAGCAGCACTTCTTTGTCCTACATCAAACTGAGGGAACTCCTCTGTAGCCAGCTTACTTGCTGAGTAAACAGAAGCTCCTGCCTCATTAACGATGACATACTGAAGAGGTCTGTCAAGCTCGTGGATAAGTTCAACGATAACCTGCTCAGACTCACGTGATGCTGTACCGTTTCCTACGGAAATAAGATCTACATCGTACTTATCAATGAGCTTTTTGAGCTCAGCCTTGGACTCCTCAACCTTGTTCTGAGGTGCTGTAGGATAGATAACCTTTGTATCAAGCACCTTACCTGTTGGATCTACGATAGCAAGCTTACATCCTGTTCTGAAAGCCGGGTCCCAGCCAAGAACTGTCTTGCCTGCGATAGGTGGTGCCATTAGAAGCTGAGTGAGGTTCTTGCCAAATACAGTAATGGCGCCATCTTCAGCCTTCTCTGTAAGCTCGTTTCTGATATCTCTCTCAATTGCAGGAGCAATAAGTCTCTCATATGCATCCTGGTTGATCTCCTCGATAACTGGAGTAGTCACAGGGTTCTCATTCTTGAGCATCTTCTTGTTGAGGAACTGAAGGATCTGCTCCTCGGGAGCTACGATCTTAACAACAAGGAACTTCTCTGCCTCGCCTCTGTTAAGGGCAAGTACTCTGTGTCCAAGAACCTTAGTAATGGGCTCCTCATAGTCGTAGTACATTTCATAAACAGACTGTTCCTTCTCATCCTTGGCCTTACTGGTAAGAACACCCTTCTCCATTGTTGCCTCACGGATGTAGGTACGGAAATCAGCATTGTCGGAAACATCCTCAGCGATGATATCCATAGCACCCTGAAGTGCATCAGCTGCATTCTCAACGCCTTTTTCAGCGTCCACAAAAGCTGCTGCCTCATCAAGAAGCGGCTTATCAGTCTCCTGAGCAAGAAGGATCTCTGCCAAAGGCTCAAGGCCCTTCTCTCTTGCCACTGATGCTCTTGTCTTTCTCTTTGGTCTGTAAGGAAGATAGAGATCCTCAATAGCTACCATTGTCTCAGCAGCTACGATCTTGGCTCTGAGTTCGTCTGTCATCTTGCCCTGCTCTTCAATAGAAGCAAGAACCTGCTCTCTTCTCTCCTCAAGGCCCCTTAAGTACTTGAGCCTCTCATCAAGATTACGGAGCTGCTCATCATTAAGAGATCCCGTAACCTCTTTTCTATATCGTGAAATAAAAGGAATGGTATTGCCTTCGTCGATAAGCTTGACTGCTGCCTCCACCTGCCATTTCTCAACATTTAGTTCCTCTTTGATCTTTAAAACGATGTCCATATAACCCTCTCCATACCTGTATTTCTGTGAAGTGCGCATAAATACAGTAAGAAATTTAGCTTAATTTTTCATAAACAATGCGCACTCCCATATTATACCAAGCATTTCGGACACTTTTCAAGACTTGGCAATCCCGCACAAACATTGAAAAAGACGCGTTTTTAGTGTAATATCTATAGTAAGAATGAGGTTTTGTGAGGAAAAGTTTTGATGGGAAATGATGGGCATTTAGCTTTAGCAGGTACTGCTTTAGTGTTGGGGCTGGCTTCCATACCCCTTTGTTTGTTTTTGAACTTAGGCGTAGTCATCGGAGGCGTAGCTATAATTCTTGCAATACTGAGTAAGGGTACACTTGAGAAACTCCTTCCTCAGGCCAAGAAAGCCATCCTTTATGGATCAATAGGTATTGTAGTCGGATACGGTGTTTTTACCTACGACCTCTACACTGTCCTCACAGATCCGCAGTCCCGTGCACAGCTAAATACGATCTCGAAGCAGATGAACGGCGTAAGCTTTGACGAAATGCTTAAGGAATTAGGCGTGCAGATAGACGGCTAATCCCCGGCACAGGCATGGAAGTGAGGTGCCTATGGGTATCGGTGCAATAGGTGGATACAGTGCATACAACAGCTCTTATGCTATGGGAATGCAGAGCGGCGCAATAGCAGCAGGTTCAGCAGCCGCAGCAGAAGGAGCCGGCAAAGCCATATTAAATCCGGGCGAGTCAACCAAGGCCAATCCCGGCAAAAGAGTTTCTCCCGCAGAATGTGAAACCTGCAAGAACCGCAAGTATCAGGACGGTTCCGACGAGATGGTTTCTTTTAAATCTGCGCAGCATATAAGCCCACAAGCAGCAGCTTCCAGAGTCCGCGGACATGAGGCTGAGCACGTGAGCAACGCCTACAAGGATGCAGCCATGAACAATGGCAAGGTCCTTCAGGCTTCAGTATCTATCAGAACCGCAGTATGTCCCGAATGCGGACGTACCTATGTTGCAGGTGGTGAGACCTGCACCAAGATTGCATACAGCAATGAAGAAAATCCTTATGTTCAGGCAAGAAAAGGCCTTAACAAGCAGGGCCTTTTGGGAGCAAATGTCGACATGGCCGGCTAAATGAACTACGGGGGAATTATTGGGGAGCATTTTACTTTGAACTACAAGTCATCGGCGGAGCTTAAAGCTATCGCAAAAGAACAGTCACTCGGAAAATACGGAACTCTGATCGGAGCAAATCTGCTTATTCTGGCTATCCAGCTTCTGGTCTCCGGTTTCTCGACCGTTTCAGGTACGGGAAGCATCCTTTTAATAATCATCAACAGTTTAATAACCATAATCATAAACATTCTTCTGGGTGTACTTGTGTCCGGAAGAGCTTATCTTTACATGAATCTTTTGTATTCACAGCCCGTGGCCACTGCAGATGTCTTTTTCGGACTGCGTCAGCAGCCGCAGAAAGCCGTGACCATCCAGGCACTCTTCGTACTGGTTGATTTCATTGCCAGCGTTCCTGCACAGCTCTTCGTGATGAGGTATGCTGCAACCAGAGCTGCCAGCGATGTGGCGACCGCCTTCCTACTTCTTGGAATCGGCCTGATCATCAATATCATCGTTGGTCTTATCTACTCCCAGGCGTTTTACATACTCCACGACTTTCCTGACAGGTCGGCAAAAGAGATCCTGGCAACCAGCAGGAGACTCATGAAAGGCAATGTCTTCAGGCTCTTTTACCTGAATATGTCCTTCATTCCGCTCTATCTCCTTGGCGCGATCACGATGTTCATCCCGCTTCTGTGGGTCAGCGCATACAGAAATGCCACAAACTGCGCATTCTATCAGGATCTCATCGCAACAGCTGCAGGGCAGCAAACTACTACAGATTAAGAAAGGTGTTCCTATGGACCTCATTGATGCACTCAGAAGTATAGATAAGCCACATGAAGACGACGTCCTCAACAGGCTCTTTACCCCCTGGGGAGAAAACCTTGATAAGGACCACGTACTTTCCGAGTATCCAAGACCCCAATTTGTCAGGGACAGCTATATAAACTTAAACGGCTACTGGGATTACTGCATAGTCCCGGCACCAACGGAATTCGACAACAAGAGCCTCAATGACTCTTTTGCTTCTCAGATACCGTCACAGATGGACGGTCAGATACTTGTACCCTTCTCGCCCGAGGCCATGCTCTCCGGAGTTGAGAGGCGCCTTGAGCCGGACCAGTTTCTCTGGTACAAAAGAGCTCTTCCCACCATCAACAGAAAATATGAAGATTCCAGGATCCTGCTCCATTTCGGTGCTGTGGATCAGTTCGCCGACGTCTATGTAAACGGCGCCTTCGTGGCATCCCACAAGGGCGGCTATCTTCCTTTTACCATCGATATCACCGACCAGCTCAATTTCTCAGAGGATAAAAGAGCTGTCGAGGGCAATTACCTTTCAGTGAGAGTCTCCGACACCAGCGACTCCTCCTATCACTCAAGAGGCAAGCAGACACTTCGCCGCGGCGGAATGTACTACACCTGTCAGAGCGGAATCTGGCAGACTGTCTGGATTGAAGAAGTTCCGGCTACATACATTAAACAGATCCGCATCCGCCCCGAGAGCGATCTTAAGACTCTTTTCATCGAAGTTTCAACCAACCTTCCCGGCAAGGTATCCGTTAAATTCCCGGGACATGAAATGATAAAGTCAGCAGAAGCTTCAGGCGGTTATGAAACTAAATTTGCGGAAGACTTGTCTTTTGCCTCAGACACATGTCCCTGCACGGTTGAAGGACAGAAGGCTCCCGAGCAGTACTACTACGGCTTTAACTTCACTATAGATGATGCGCATCTCTGGACTCCGGAGAACCCATATCTGTATCCTCTGCACATCCAGATTGGTGACGACCATGTCACTTCTTACTTTGCCATGAGAAGCTTTACCGTGGAGCCTGACAGCGAGGGAACTCCGAGGTTCTGCTTAAATCATAAGCCGTACTTCCTCATGGGAGTTCTGGATCAGGGCTACTGGCCGGACGGACTCTACACAGCTCCGACAGACGATGCTCTTATCTACGACATCAAGGAAATGAAGCGCCTTCACTTTAACATGATGCGCAAGCACATCAAGGTGGAATCCGCGCGCTGGTACTACCACTGCGACAGACTTGGAATGATCGTTTGGCAGGATATGGTAAGCGGAGGCTCAAGCTACGCCAAGCCCGTGGTCTCCTATCTTCCGACTGCGTTCCCCAAGATCTTCGGCCGCATGAGCGATGGTCCTTCCCATTACAAGACCTTCTCAAGGGGCTCTGCTGAGGGCCGCAGCGAGTGGCTTTGGGAGATGAAGGGCACCATCAGCTATCTCTACAACGTACCGAGCATCGCAACCTGGGTTCTCTTCAACGAGGGCTGGGGGCAGTTCAACGCCGCAAGTGCCACCATTATGGCAAAAGAGCTTGATGACTCCCGTCCAATCGACCAGGCCAGTGGCTGGTTTGACGAGGGCAGCGGCAATTTCAGAAGCGTCCACAACTACTTCAGACCCCTTGATGTAGAGAAGGAAAAAGAGCGCGCCTTTGTTATCTCCGAGTACGGCGGACTTGCCTGCCACATTGACGGTCACAGCAGTGTTGACAGGATTTACGGATATAAAAAATACGACAACCTCGATACTCTGGGCGTCGCATATTACAACCTTATAAACGCAAGCATGAAACCTCTTATTCCAAAGGGACTCTGCGGAGCAGTTTACACACAGGTCAGCGATGTTGAGGAAGAGGTGAACGGTCTTATGACCTATGACCGAAGGATCACCAAGATCAATCCCGATCTTGATCCGCACATGACAACTCATATCAATGAATAAAAAAATCGGAAACGCCACAAAGCGTTTCCGAATTATTTAGTAGACTTCCACCTGACCCCTGAAGATACGGGCAAGTTTCTTTTTCACAGAAATGTAAGCCGGAATCAGGAATGCATCCGCAAGAACCCAGGCTATGGGGCTTGCAAAGCAAAGGGCAGGGAATCCGAATATAGGCACCAAAACCACCGCAACAATGGTTCTTCCGATCATCTCCATCACTCCGGCAAGTACTGCAAAGAGTGAGAATCCCATTCCCTGGATGAGGAACCTTACGATGTTTACAAGAGCCAGCGGTATATAGAAGGCACTATTTATTATCAGGTAGAGATGAGCATTATCAAGACAAGCCACATCTCCTGCCTCCAGGAATATCATTGCAAAGCTTCTTCCGAAGAAGTAAAGGACAACAAAAGCTATAAGCGAATAAGCGCATCCCAGTTTGATGGCTGCAACAAGACCGTTCTGAAGGTGGTCGAGCTGCTTGGCTCCGACGTTCTGTCCGCCGTAGGTTGCCATGGTTGAACCAAGGGCATCAAAAGGAATACAGAAGAACATTCCTACCTTACCGGCTGTTGTGACTGCAGCTGCTGCATCTACGCCAAGTCCGTTGATAGCAGTCTGAAGGATTACGCTTCCGATTGCAGTGATTGAATACTGAAGTCCCATGGGAAGGCCCATGTTAAGCAGGATGAGGAAATGTGAGCTGTCCAAAACCCAATCCTCTTTTGAGGGCTGAAGTATCTCGATCTTTCTGATAATAAAGATAAGACACATAACTCCCGCAAGTCCCTGGGAAATTACTGTTGCAAGGGCTGCACCTGTGATACCCATATTAAGAGGTATGATGAACAGAAGGTCAAGGCCGATGTTCACAATAGATGCAATGATAAGGAACTGCACAGGGTGCTTGGAATCGCCAAGGGCTCTGATGATACCCGAGAGCAGGTTGTACATATATGTAACCGGTATTCCAAGGAATATTACCAGGATATATTTGTAGGCGTAGTCAAGAACGTCCGCCGGTGTATACATGGCAACAAGGATCTGTCTGCAGAATATGCTGACAAAAAATGTCATGACAGATGCCAGGATAACGCATAAAATAATGGCATGGGATACAAACTTGCGCATGCTCTTTAGGTCTTTTGCCCCAAATCTCTGAGCTACGGGGATGGCAAAACCGTTGCAGACTCCCATGCAGAACCCCATGATAAGGAAGTTGATGGCTCCGGTAGTACCTACGCCGGTGTAAGCCTCTTTTCCCAAAAACCATGAGACGATAGCTGTA
The DNA here is from genome assembly GCF_000423965.1 of Butyrivibrio sp. VCB2001. NCBI lineage: Bacteria > Bacillati > Bacillota > Clostridia > Lachnospirales > Lachnospiraceae > Butyrivibrio > Butyrivibrio sp. VCB2001. The sequence continues at coordinate 43,976 of NZ_AUIZ01000017.1, forward strand.
TCTATGATATTGTAGAGCTGCTGGAACAGCATTCCCCAAAAGAGCGACAGGGCAAAGCCGAAGATAAGGCCCATGGGATTGCCGACTGTAAGGTCCTTGGTATTTGTTTTCTTCATATATATCCGATCCGCCAACAGAAATGGCAAACAAAAATTAACGAGTTACCGACAAGGCTATATAATACAATTCTATTTTGAAAAATTCAATCATCATTTTGCACATATTATATCGATAAGCTAAAATGTTTTTATCTAAATAGCTCATAGGAGGATGAAATGGACAACATCAAAGCAGTAGTTTCCCTTGGTCACGAGGCACTGGGCGTAACAACAAACGACCAGCTCACAGCTACCAAGATCACAGCAAAGGCCCTGGCAGATCTGGTGGAGGCCGGATATCAGCTGGTGATCACCCACTCTAACGGTCCGCAGGTCAGCATGATACACAAGGCCATGACTGAGCTTCACAGGATCTATATCGACTACACTCCCGCTCCAATGTGCGTATGTAACGCCATGAGCCAGGGTTATGTCGGATACGATATTCAGAATTCGCTAAAGACAGAGCTTTCAAGCCGCGGTATTTCAACTCCTGTCAGCACCATTCTAACTCAGGTTACCGTTGATCCTTATGACGAGGCTTTCTATGCGCCAACCAAGGCCATCGGAAGGAACATGTCCAAGGAAGATGCGGATATTGAGATAAAGAAGGGTAATTTTGTAAGAGAAGAGCCCGGAAACGGCTATCGCAGAATAATCGCAGCGCCTAAGCCCATCGACATCGTTGAGATCGACGCCATCAGAGCACTGGTTGACGCAGGTCAGGAAGTCATCTGCTGCGGAGGCGGCGGAATTCCTGTAATCCAGCAGGGTCATGTACTTAAGGGCGCGTCCGCTGTCATCGAGAAGGATGCCATTGCCGGCAAGCTCGCTACAGACCTTAAGTCTGACAGGCTCATTATTCTGACTTCAGTGCCTTATGTTTATAAGAATTTCGAGACACCTGAGGAAGAGCCCATCACTAAGATGAATGTTGCTCAGGCAAAAGAGTATATCGCTGCCGGTGAGTTCGGAGAAGTTGATATGCTTCCTAAGGTTGAGGCAGCTATTGAGTTCCTTGAGGCTAACCATAACGGTTCGGTTCTTATCACATCCATCAGTACTGTAGGGGATGCGCTTAAGGGCAAGGCTGGAACGTTTGTGACATTTGAGTAAACTGAAATAAGGGAGTCAATGGGAGTCAGTGGGGACGGTTCTCTTGGGGAGTCAGGGGGGACGGTTCTCTTTGACTCCCTTTTGTTTAGGTGTTTTATACCTTTTGATTATCGAAAAAGGGAGTCAAAGAGAACCGTCCCCCCTGACTCCCCAAGAGAACCGTCCCCACTGACTCCCATTTACTCCCCACTTATTTATACTTCTTTTGCCGCTTCTGTATTAAGTTTCGGAAGCTTTGGCACGCTCTCGCCCCTTATCTCAATGATCGGCGAAGCCTTTCCTTCTATATAGTCCCTGGTGATGGTCACACGACCAATGTTCTCATCCTTGGGAATCTCATACATGATATCCAGCATGAACTCCTCGATGATCGCACGAAGAGCTCTCGCTCCGGTCTCTTTTTCCATAGCCTTCTCGGCAATAGCTTCAAGAGCGGAATCATCAAATCTAAGATCAACTTCATCAAGCGCAAGAAGCTTCTGATACTGCTTAAGGATAGCGTTCTTGGGCTCCTTCAAGATCTGAACCAGCATGTCTTTATCAAGGGCACGCAGTGTGCAGATGATAGGAAGTCTTCCCAAGAACTCCGGAATCATACCAAACTTCTTGAGATCCTCAATGGTTACGTTGGTAAGAATATCCGGATCATTCTCGTATTTGTCCTTAAGGTCAGCATCAAAACCGATGGAAGTCTGCTTGTTGAGTCTCTGGGTTATGATCTCCTCAAGATCCGGGAATGCACCTCCACAGATAAAGAGGATATTTCTGGTATTAACGGTTGCCAGAGGAACCATGGCGTTCTTGCTGCCGGCACCCACGGGAACTTCCACATTGGAGCCCTCAAGGAGCTTAAGCATTCCCTGCTGAACGGACTCTCCGCTGACATCACGGGATGTGGTGTTCTTCTTCTTGGCAATCTTGTCTATCTCGTCGATGAAGATGATACCGTGCTCGGTCTTCTCAACATCATTGCCGGCTGCTGCCAGGAGCTTACTTACTACGCTCTCGATATCATCGCCGATGTATCCGGCTTCTGTCAGAGATGTAGCATCAGCTATGGCAAGAGGCACATCAAGGAGCCTTGCCAGCGTCTTGACCAGATATGTCTTACCGCTTCCTGTAGGTCCAAGGAGCAGGATGTTAGACTTCTCGATCTCAATCTCATCCATGGTGTCTGTCGCAACTCTCTTGTAGTGGTTGTAAACAGCAACACTCATGACCTTCTTGGCCTTATCCTGTCCGATGACGTACTCATCGAGCTTGGCCTTTATCTTGTGAGGAGCGGGAATATCCTTAATGTTGATAACGGGCTTTTCAGCCTTCTCGCTCTTTTTCTTGATCTTCTGTGAGTTGGGGATTCCACCGCCTAAGTTATTTCCGCCATTAAACCCGTCCATGTTAAAGAAGCCAAAGTTAGGAAAGCCTCCTGAGTTCTTGTTAAGCTCATTCATAAGATTCGGGTTGTTCAAGAGATTATTGTAATCAAACTGGCTGACTGCCTCCATTGTCTTGTGCATGCAGTCATCACATATACATATATTGTTGGGAAGGTGGAACATCTTGCCCGCCTTGCTCTCAGGCCTTCTGCAGACAAAGCACACATCCTCGTACTGAGGCTGCTCTGTCTTGTCATTGTTTGAAGAATCCTTAGCAGAAGTATCCTGAGCATCTACTTTCTCATCAGATGTCAGCTTCTCCCCTTCTTCATTGACCTCCCTGAAATCGAGATCGTCGTTTCTGTTATCTGTCATTGCCTATCCTTTCATTTTATATAAGTGATGAAATGGTATCCATTATCGGAAAAGAGCTTGTCCGAATCATTCATTCCATACTTATAAACCTGGCCTGTCTGCGGATTCATAAGCACCGTGTTGAGGTCATTGAAACCGATCACCAGCATCGATGATCCGTCATTTAACATTGCCAGAACCGGTATGTCCTGATTGACATAGTATAACATAGCTGACAGCGGACAACCATCCAGTTCCAATATCTGGGCATCCGGGAGCGAGCTCTTTAAGATGCTGACTACGCTCTCGCCCTCATCAAGAAGTGACTGAACATTCCTGTTGATACCTTCATACCTGAGCATCAGATCGATGCAGACAGCAGTTGAACTGATCTCATCCATACCCTCGTAGCTCTCGGCGGTTCTTGTTATGGTCATGTTCTGGTTTGAGCGAAGGAGATTTCCCTTGAGCCATACATAATCATTGTCATCGCTGACAACCATGCCAGGCGCATCGTTCGCTAGTTTGACAGCATCCGCCGGATTAGTATAGATAGCCCTGATTCCATCCATGCCATATACATAGTAGAAAGGCTTTTCCTTGGTATCTCTTTCTATATCGGGCTTAACATTTCTGCTGCCCTCAAACAGCGTCTGGTTAGGTGTAAGAACTCTTAGCTGCTTGGACTTAATATCACTCTTTGTTGTGATCTGAACAATTTTCTCAAATACATCTACAGAGACCACTGTAACCAGATTGTTTCCGGTCTCCGGTTTAAGTGTGCTGGTTATCTGATCGTCGTAGGTTGAAATATAATTCTCACCGGATTCATCCTTCACGACTCTGGTGAGCTTTATCTGATTTTCTCCGATTGACACGCCTGTCACATAAATGTCGCTTGGATGGTAGTTTTCAAGGATGTTTCCATCAAGGTCACCAATCCTTATGTTGTACATCGCATAAAGAGGATTGCCCATTGTATCAACGCCAACGTCCGATGCATGACACAAACCATACACAAGATCCTCTCCCATAAATCCCAGCAGGATTATGTGATCTCCCGGCTCTGCCTTTATCTCTGACTCCACTCTGTTACTGAGGTTCATGAGCTTAAGGCTCTTTAGATCGCTCTGCCATGCTATGGTGCTCTCAGACCTTGAGATTTTGTACTCTCCTGCTCCGATGTTCTGAGCCACGAGGCTTGCTGACTTGCCAAGCAGGTCTATGGCGTAAATATTCTGATCCAGCATTACGTAAAAGATATCTGCGCTGCTTGCGTAGGCTATGTTCGAAACGTAGTTACAAAGAATCTCTGCAGACTGAACGCTCTCTACGAAGACCTGCTCCTCCACAGAGTTCATAGCTGAATCATAGTCATAGACTGCGATTCCGACAGCACCCTCATGGATTCCGCGGTTCATGTAACCTGCAACAGCGAACCTTACGTTTCCTGCCTCATCCACCTTCAAGATCTTGATGGAATGATCCTGCCATCTGGTCCTTGGATCATCGTTGTTTGTATCATAGAAACCAAAGAGGTAAGCGAGCTTACTCTCTGAGTTGTTGAACATGTAAAGCCTGTTCTCACTGACAAAAGCAAAGGCGCTTCCGCCGCTGCTCTCCACCAGCTGAAGGTCAGGACTTGAAATATTCATTGCAATAGTGTTGGTTCCAAGCGCATAGGAAGATGAATCAAACACATAGTTCATAGTCCTCTCAAAGTTGAGAAGGTACATTCTGTCCGACGTATATCTTACCCTGTAGCACTCCGTCACGTTGTAGAGCCTGCTGGCAGTGCCATCCTTGATAGTAACCCTGTACATGAGCTCATAGATACCGGTCTGTCCATGAAGGTCCTTAACAAATACCTCCGGCTCAGTGTGCTTTGTAACGGTCATATCTCCCCAGGTCACCTGGTTAAAGCTCGAGTGAATGTTCACCTTATTGAAGGTAGTGTTGTCGCCATCACCGTTGGACTCAAGATACTTGGTGTACTCCTGAGCCTCTGTCTTACTGAAGGTTGCCTCGGAAAATCCCAGAACGAAATCCAGCTCCTCATCCATGTAGTACTTAGAATCGTCCTCAGTCCAGACAAACCTTGAGTAGTATCTGGCCTTTCCGATCTCAGTATCCATGAGGATTACCAGCATGTACTCCTGCCCCGGGTTTATAAGGTCTTTCAGGACAAAAGAGCCTTCGATGTAATCAGCGTTTTCCTTGTAATCCGTGATCTCTGTGTTCTCGACAAGGCTCTTGCCGTCTATGCTCCTGACTTCAAAGCCAAGGTTCCAGACCTTGTTTCCGAAAGTATTTACCTTGTAGTGAACATCCCTTGCTGCTCCGATCGGCATTATAGTGCCGCGAAGGTAACTAAGATCAAGCTCTGAAGTGTAGCCGTGAAGAGGATTTACCTCTCTGTCCCCACTGACAAGCGTCACCATGGGAAGTGTGGCCTCGGACATGGGGGCAGACATATCTGCATTGTCCCCATTGGAGAAGTGACTTACGACAAGCATCGCTATGACAAGAACTACTATGAAGTAGATTGTTTTTAATATTGTTAGTCTAATCGATTTATCCTGCATAATTGACTTTCAATTTTCGCTAGTATATTATTTTTGTATGAATAATTTAACGCTATTTCGCAGGCGCTTCATCCCGGATGAATGCGTGGAACTTAAGGATGATATTATTCTAAAGCGGACGGATTCCATGATCGTGACCAAGTGGCACGTTATCAAGGAGCGCCGCGATTTTTCCGATGGCTATTCCTGTTTTTACCTGGACAGAGGCTACAGGATCAGCAAGTTCTTAAAAAGAGACGGTGAACTTCTCTTCTGGTACTTCGATGTGGTTGACTATGAACTGAACGAAGCCAAAAACGAGCTTCATATCATAGACCTTCTTGCTGACGTTGTTGTTTACCCCTCAGGTAAGATCAGGGTTGTGGACCTGGACGAGCTGTCCGAGGCCTTTGAGAAACGCCTAATAAACGAGACTCTTCTTAAAAAGAGCCTGCTCTCCCTGAACAGGCTCCTGAATGAAATCTATACAGATGGTATAGAGCCACTTGCGGCCCCTATTGAAGAACTTATAAAAGCTGAGGGCAAAGATCAGTAAAATACATGCCCACCAATGTTGATTCCTGAAAGTCCCGGCACCGGCGTTCTGAAATATACGCAGTTGCCTACATTCGAATAACCTTTCATTGCTTCATCGGCAGCCTGGTAACAGGCTGCTGTTGCTTTTCCATCGGCAAGTGCCAGTGCAAGCCTTCCGCTTGATGCCGGTGAAAACTGCTTGTTCTGATAAATAACTCCCACCACCGTATCCGGATAAACTGAAGACAATACCCTGTTGATAACAACAGAGCCAACTGCCAGCATTCCGTCATAGGGTTCTGACCCGGCTTCGCAGTAGATAAGGTTTGCCAGAAGATATATGTCTCCCTCGGCAAATTTAACTTCCGAAATATTTCTCCAGGTGGAGTTCTTGGCAAGTCTGGACATCCTCATCTCTTCGGCAAGCTTGGCCTCAAGCTTTTTGATGTCTGCTTCCTGTGCCTTTATCTGATCCTCAAGAGCCTGGGCCTTGGCTTCGGCATCTGAGATATCGTTGGCATATTGCTTGATGGATCCGGAGGTCTGATTAACAAGACCTGAAACTCTGCTCTGCTCGGCCTGCTCCTTGACCTTATAATCCTCAAGCTGCTCTCTTTCCTGTTCCAGAACAGCCTCTTTTTCCTCGATGAGCTGCCTGGTCTCAACGTATTCATTGAACATCTTGCGGTCGTAGGCCGAAAGCTGTTCAATATAGTTGTTCTTGTTAAGGAAATCCGCGAAATTGTTGGCTCCGAAGAACATTCCCAGCATCATGTTATTCTGCTTCTCATACATGAACTGAATACGCTTCTTCATGGAAGCATACTGCTCTTCCTCGATATTCCTTGCTGCTTCCAGCTCAGCCAGGGTATTCTCGATCTCGGTTTCCTTATCGCCGATCTGCTCTTCCAAAGACTCCAGATTGTTACTGACCTCAGTCAGCTGAGAGTTCAAGTTGTTAAGCTGCCCCTGAAGTGAGGATTTCTCCTCATTCATCTCGGCAATGTCGTCCTTGGTATCCTCGAGCTGACCCTGAGTCTGCTCCTTGGCCTTCTTGGCATTCTCAAGCTGCTGCTTGGTAGAATCCGTGGCACCTGCAGTTATCGGCATGCTTACAAAGAGCATGATGACCGCACAGAAAAGAGCTGTCGTCTTCAAAAGAACTCCGGCTATGAAATTGTCTTTTGCAAAAAAGCTCTTCCTGTGATTCATGGTGTCAGATAGTGATCTTGATGGCCCTTCCGCTTCTTGTGTACTGATAATATCTCACACCGGCAGCATCGAACATCTTCTTGGATGCCCTTGTTGACGGTGTCTGGCTGTATTTGTCATCGTCATATACAACCGTTTTAATGCCGGACTGTATTATAGCCTTGGCACATTCATTACACGGGAAAAGAGATACATAAATCTTGGCACCCACAAGACTTCCGCCGCGGTAGTTTAAGATGGCGTTAAGCTCGCTGTGGGTAACGTACGGATACTTGGTGCAAAGCTCATCATCGCTTTCTCTGTCCCAGGGAAACTCCTCATCAGAACAGCCCTTTGGAAAGCCGTTATATCCCATGGAAAGGATGTTGTTATCTTCGCTTACAATGCAGCTTCCAACCTGAGTGTTAGGGTCCTTGGAACGCATGGCTGCAAGCTTTGCAACACCCATGAAATATTCATCCCAGGAAATGTAGTCTTCACGCTTCATATGATCTCCCCCCATATTTGCTACAATCCCACTATTACTTGGTTCCGAAAATACGATCTCCTGCATCTCCAAGTCCGGGAACGATGTATCCGTGCTCGTTAAGATGCTCGTCAAGTGCTCCAACGTAAATGTCTACGTCAGGATGTGCTTCCTGCATAGCCTTAAGTCCCTCAGGAGCTGCGATGATGCACATGAAGTGAATGTGCTTGCATCCTCTGTCCTTGAGCATCTGGATAGCTGCAACCGATGAACCGCCTGTTGCCAGCATAGGGTCAACTACAAAAATCTCTCTCTCGGAAACATCTGCAGGCATCTTGCAGTAGTACTCTACAGGCTTTAAGGTCTCGGGATCTCTGTAAAGACCGATGTGACCAACCTTGGCTGTAGGAATAAGTGTAAGCATTCCGTCTACCATACCAAGTCCTGCACGAAGGATAGGAACTACGCAGAGCTTTCTGCCCTTAAGCTCCTTGACTGTTGTCTTGCAGATAGGAGTCTCTACCTCTACATCCTGAAGCTTAAGATCTCTTGTTGCCTCATAGCAGATCAGCATAGCGATCTCGCTGATGGTCTCTCTGAAATCTCTTGTTCCTGTTGTTGTTCTTCTGATAAATCCAATCTTGTGCTGGATCAAAGGATGATCCATAATTACTACTTTGCTCATACGCATCCTCCTGATTAAAATTATTATTTTTCTATCTTGGATATTCTTCTTGCATGCTTCTCAAGGCCTGAAAAAGGAGTATCCAGGAAAACATCTACGATCTCATTACCAAGGAGCTCGCCTGTCATTCCGCCGCCCATGGCAAGAACGTTGGCATCGTTATGCTCTCTTGTAAGTCTTGCTGTTGTTGTCTCGCTGCAAAGAGCGCATCTGATTCCGGGAACCTTGTTGGCTACGATTGAGATTCCGATACCTGTTGTGCAGATAACGATTCCCTTCTCACACTCACCTGATGCTACAGCCTCTGCTGCTGCCCTTCCGAAGTCAGGATAGTCGCAGGAATTCTTGTCATAAGTTCCGAAATCCTTGACCTCAAAACCTCTCTCAGTAAGGTGCTTCTTAACTGATTCCTTAAGATCAAATCCGCCGTGATCACTTGCAATAGCTATCATTTCTTTGTACTTCCTTCCACTATAGTATTATAACATTATGGCCTGCGGCCTTCAAAAGCCTATTCATTATTGCCTGGCCGATTCCACTCTCGTCAAAAGACTCTGAGAACATGATATCAATATTCTCATCATCAAATTCCCTGAGGACCTTAAAGAGCTCGTGGGCGATGGTTGCTTCGTCTTCTCTGTTGCCTACGCTCTTAATGACGTCTGCACTGTAGAGAGTACTGGTCGCATCAGTTCCGATGATGCCGACTCTCTTGCCCTCTGCCATAGCCTCTTTTGCCTTGGAATTTATATAGTCCACTACCTCCTGCTGGCTTCCCTGAACTATTGTAAGGCTTCCCTTGGGAGCATAGTGTCTGTATTTCATTCCGGGAGCCTTGGGCTTCTCGGTCGAAGCTGCATCTATAATGGTCCTGTCAATTGTGACCTCTCCCAGCACCTCTTTTAACATATCCTGAGTGATGTAACCGGGGCGAAGTATCATGGGCTCCTCTGATGTGAGGTCCACGATTGTTGACTCAAGGCCTATGCCAACCTGGCCACCGTCGATGATCATTTCAATCTTGCCTGAGAGGTCCTCTACGCAGTATCTAGCGAGGGTGGGACTTGGACGTCCCGATGTATTTGCACTGGGTGCTGCGATATATCCACCGGACTGTCTTATAAGCTCAAGGGCAATTTCATTGTTTGGCATACGGATTGCTACAGTATCAAGGCCTCCTGTGGTCTCGTGGGGAACCTTCTCATTCTTGTTCATTATCATGGTAAGGGGGCCGGGCCAATAGGCCTCTGCCAGCTTGTAAGCTGCCTCCGGCACCTCATCCACAATTGCCTCCACATCCTCCATGGTTGCCACGTGGACTATCAGGGGGTTGTCGGAAGGTCTTCCCTTTGCTGCGTAGATCTTCTTTGAAGACTCGGGATTTAAGGCATCTCCGCCAAGACCGTAAACCGTCTCGGTAGGAAAGGCAACAAGCCCGCCTTCTTTTATAATATCTCCGGCCTTCTTCAGTATCTCTTTTGCCGCAGCATCAATATTGTGTTCTTCTATCTTATAAAGCTCTGTATTCATAATTCTTATCAGCCACCTACATATGAAGCGATGAGATCCCATACTTCAGGGGATTCCATGCCAAGTGACCACTCTGCGATTCCTGCTATATTATTGGCTCTCATGGAGTCGATCTTCTGTCCGATACTTGTCTCATCTTCCATCCAGATCTGAACCAGGGTTCCGTCCTGTGTGTATTCTCCGTAGTTCTGTCCTGCCTCTGCATTCCACTGCATGTCGATGTTGTGGTTTGCGATAAATTCCTTGGCAGTCTTCATGGCAACTGCTTCGCTGGAAACCTTGCCGTCTGTGGTGCGCCAGATTCTGGTGTAGAAAGGAACTGCATTGATGACCTTCTCTGCCGGTACGTCTTCAAGAGTCTTGATGATACCGTTCTCTACATATTTAAGAGAAGCAACAGAACCTGCCTCCTGAGATCCGCCGTAGTGCTCATCATATCCCATGATGATGACATAATCAGCAAAAATCCCCTGCTCCTCAAGATCATAGTGATCGTTGAAATTCATAGGCACATAGTTATCTACTGAGAAAACAAGCCCTGCCTTTCTGCAGGCGATGGACAGCTCTCTCATGAACTGAACAAAGGACTGACCATCCTCTGTTGCGATAAGCTCAAAGTCAAGGTTGATGCCGTCTGCTCCGACTGCCTGTGTCTCCTCAACAGCTTTGCTGATGATGGCAGCTCTGCTGGATGCGTGAGATAAGAACTCATGGGATGAAACTTCGCTTCCACCGGTGAAGTTATCAAGAAGCACCCACACATCAATGCCCTTGTCATGGGCAGTGTTGACATAAGAAGATGTTGCAAAGCTTCTGATTGTTCCATCATTGCCTGTTACTGCAAGCCATGTTGGGCAAAGAACATTAAGGCTCTTAGCGTTTGATAAAACATCGGTTATTGTATCATTACCTGCTACACCTCCGATGTTGTGGAAGCCAAGGTTAACCATGCCATCCTTGGAGATTCCTGTAAATTCAGGTTCTACATAATCCTCAACAGGAATAGGGCTCTTTGTGGTCTTATCCTTAAGTCTCTTGTTCTCAACATAACCAATGAAGGAATCTGCGCTCTTAACCTTGGTCCAGTTCTCAAGCTCCTCGAGAACGATTACCTGATCTCCCTTTTTTACTTCCTCAAGGACTTCACTCTTTACTCCGCCTCTTAAGCGAATCTGAGTGTTCTTGGAGATGGTAGCAACCTCTTCATCCTCCCAGCTTGTGGTGAGCTGTAAGTGATTTGGATTATCGAAACCTTCATAATAGAAGTTTGCGTATTTCTTTACATAATCAAGGGCAATGTAGAGAGTCTCTCCCTCAAGCCTTGAGATAACGTAGCTCTCTTCAGAGCTTCCGCCCTCGCTGTCTGACCAGGCGCTTGTGCCGATGACATTTGTAATAACCGCTGTGGGTGTTGTGTAGAGAAGTGTTCCATCCTCTACTCCGTAATAAAAGCGGTCATTGAGGTACTTCTGAACAGAAGCAAAATCCATGTAGTAGTAGCCGTCAAAGAGCTTAGCGTGCTCTTCGATCTTCTCATTGCCTAAAATGATTGGAACATCATTATCGCCTTCTACTCCGAAATAGGCCTCAAGATCAGCCTTCTCTGTGCTGTAGGAGTACTTCTTGAGCATCTCCTGACCCACGTAAATACCTGCAAAAATAAAAATAAGGACGATTATAATAATCGCCGGAAGTATCTTTTTCTTCATATCCTAGCTCCTTTACAATCGCCCTATATTATAACAGACTATTAAGTTTACGTCATTAATGAAAGTACTCCTATCCTGTTAACAATCTATGTTAAAACTAACTTGGTGTGCATGGTGGGGTCCATTTTGCAAAGGTTGATTGTTATTATGGATTTTCCTTTCGCCATTCGGATACCAGATTCCCAAAAGGCAATACACGTGATAAATTCCTCAAGTGGTAAGTTCAGATACCCGTTTTTGGTGTTGACATATTTTAATATTTAGAAGCGCCCAACCACAAATCCTTCCGCTACATATTTTGACTCGTACAAAATATGGTATAATTTAAGTAGAAATAAAAGATTTTGTTTGTCTGAATTTTGTTTGTTGTTTGTTCTTAGGGGAATCATATTTGAAACTACTAAGACATCTTACCGCATTGGTAAGAAAAAAGAAAAATAGAAGTTTAAAATTTCCCTATCACGCCTCCTTTCCGGACTTAAGTCTCGCAGGAGCGCCTCACAAGAAACAATGTTAACAGCAAAATCTTAAGATTTACCGTCGAAATTTCTTAAGATTTTTTGTAGAATTCTTAAGATTTTATGTAGATGGTAGGTTTTTAGCATTAAAATGACGATATACCTATTGACATAGTATATTTAAGCACTTAATATCTATGTATTCCAAAGTCAGGAGAGGAGGTATGCATCATGAAGATTGAAAAAGTAAACGATCACCAGATCAGATGTACACTTACCAGAGATGACCTTGCGAAGAGAGACCTCAAGATTACTGAGCTTGCATATGGAACGGACAAGGCAAAAGAGCTTTTCCAGGACATGATGCAGCAGGCAAATATAGAGTTTGGATTTGACGCCGAAGATACTCCACTTATGATCGAGGCCATTCCCATCAACTCAGAATGTATTGTCCTTATAATAACCAAGGTAGAGGATCCGGATGAACTTGATACCAGGTTCTCCAATTTCGCTCCTTCCGTTCATGAAGAGGACGAGGATGAGGACGATGAGGATGAAGACTACGAGTACGATGAGGAAGAAGAGGATGAGGAAGAGGATGTGATGAGTCTTTTCAAGAGACTTCAGCACAGCAACATGAGCGACTTCATCGATACTCCTTTCGGATCACAGTCAGATTCCAAGAAGGTTAAAGAGAAAACATCCGGCCCCAAGAAAAAGGGCGTTCCAAGCAGAAAGGGATCAAGAATCTTCTCATTCAATTCCCTTCACGAGGTTACTAAATTCGCAGCAATAGTTAATCGCAAGTTCTGTGGAGTAAATACTCTCTACAAGAACGAAGCAAAAGGTAAGTACTACCTGATACTTCATCAGGGTGACATAGACAGTGCAGTATTTGCAAACATCTGCTCTCTTCTTACCGAGTACGGTCAGACAGAGATCGGTAACACAGCAGATGAGCACTATCTGGCTGAGCACTTCACTGTAGTTATCAAAGATAACGCAGTGCAGACACTTTCAAAAATTTAACGATGTATATAAAAAAACCCCATGGCCATCAGCCATGGGGTTTTTATTATATCTGTTTAACTCTCAGATGATCGAAAGATCAATCTTTTCCGTAAAGAGCAACCAGCTTCTCAAGATAAGCTCTGTGCTCCTTAGCGTGCTCTGCAGCAGCTGCATTGAGCTTAGCAGCTCTCTCAGGATTCTTGAGCTTAAGTGAAAGGTATCTAACCTCACCATCAAGGAAGCTCTGGAAGTCCTCTGTAGCAGGCTTGGAATCAAGAGTGAACTTGTTCTCTGCCTCAGGATTGAATCTGAACATATCCCAGTATCCTGTAGCTACAGCCTTCTTCTCCTCATCCATAACCTTGTTCATGCCGGCCTTAAGACCCTGGTTGATACAAGGAGCATAAGCGATGATAAGTGAAGGTCCCGGATAAGCCTCTGCCTCTTTGATTGCGTTGATGGTCTGCTGCATGTTAGCACCCATAGCGATCTGTGCAACATATACATAACCATAGCTCATTGCGATAGAAGCAAGATCCTTCTGCTTGATCTCTTTTCCGCCTGCAGCGAACTGTGCAACAGCACCTGTAGGTGTAGCCTTAGATGACTGTCCGCCTGTATTTGAGTAAACCTCAGTGTTTACAACGAGTACGTTTACATCCTTACCGGAAGCAAGTACGTGATCGAGACCACCGAATCCGATATCGAATGCCCATCCGTCACCACCGAAGATCCACTGTGACTTCTTAGCTGCAAAGTCTTTGTTCTTAAGAACGTACTTAGCTGCGTCTGAGTTGTCGCCTGCAAGAGCCTCAACAAGAGCATCTGTAGCAGCGAAGTTCTCAGCACCATTTGAGAATGTATCGAGCCACTTCTGAGCAGCATCCTTAGCAGCGCCACCAGCAGCAACGATCTCCTCAACCTTCTCCTTGATTGCATCACGGAGAGCATTCTGAGCGAGTACCATACCCATACCAAACTCAGCATTATCCTCGAACAGTGAGTTATCCCATGCAGGACCCTGTCCCTTAGCATTTACTGTGTAAGGTGTTGAAGGTGAAGAGTTACCCCAGATTGATGTACATCCTGTAGCGTTTGCAACGTACATTCTCTCACCAAAGAGCTGAGTAACAAGTTTAACGTAAGGTGTCTCACCACAACCAGCACATGCGCCTGAGAACTCAAGGAGAGGCTGCTTGAACTGTGAACCTCTGATAGATGTCTCTTTAAGCTTCTCAACAACTTCATCCTTGATAGGAAGAGTTACTGCATAATCGAAGTAAACCTGCTCGTCCTTGTTGTCTGCAATAGCACCCATCTTAAGGGTCTCACCCTGCTTGTTTCCAAGACATACATTTGCGCAAGATCCGCAACCTGTACAATCAAGAGCAGAGATAACAACTGAGAACTTGTATCCGGGAACGCCGTTAAGGTCCTTAGTCTCAAGACCTGCAGGAGCCTTAGCAACTTCGTCGTCTGTAAGAGCAACTGTACGGATTGCAGCGTGAGGACATACGAGTGAGCAGAAGCCACACTGTACGCACTTCTCAGCATTCCACTTAGGAACATTTACTGCAATACCTCTCTTCTCGTATGCAGCTGATCCTGAAGGTGTATCACCTGCAACGTAAGGAAGAACCTCTGAAACCTTAAGAGTGTTACCTTCCTGAGCGTTAACCTTTGACTGGATGTTGTTAACGAAGTCGATAACATCCTTTCTTGATCCTTCTGCCTTCTTGAACTCAAGACCCTCATCCTGTGCGTTAGCCCATGACTCAGGAATCTCTACCTTGATAAGGTTCTTAGGATCTGCACCGGCATCGATAGCATCCCAGTTCTTCTTAACAACATCTTCACCCTTACGGCCGTATGTCTTCTGAGCAGCGTCCTTCATGAACTTGATAGCGTCTTCCTCAGGAATTATCTTTGTGATGTTGAAGAATGCAGACTGAAGAATTGTGTTAATTCTTGTAGGTCCCATTCCAACTTCAACACCGATCTTAGAACCGTTCATGATGTAGAAGTTGATCTTGTGGTCATACATGAACTTCTTAACCTGTCCGGGGATCTCAGCCTCAAGCTGATCTACTGTCCAAGGGCAGTTAAGAAGGAATGATCCTCCATCAACAAGCTCCTGAACCATGTTGAACTTGCGGATGTATGAAGGATTGTGGCAAGCTACGAAGTCTGCCTTCTTGATGAGGTAAGTTGACTTGATAGGCTTCTTACCAAATCTAAGGTGAGACATTGTAACACCGCCTGACTTCTTAGAGTCATAATCGAAGTATGCCTGAGCATACATGTCTGTGTTATCACCAATGATCTTGATGGAGTTCTTGTTAGCACCAACAGTACCGTCAGCACCAAGACCCCAGAACTTGCAGTTTGTTGTTCCCTCAGGTGTTGTAACGAGAGGTGCACCGGCATCAAGTGAAAGATTTGTTACATCATCTTCGATACCGATTGTGAACTCTTCCTTAGTGTCGTTGTTGAATACAGCAACGATCTGAGCAGGAGTTGTATCCTTGGAACCAAGGCCGTAACGTCCGCAGAATACAGGAACTGACTCAAACTTTGTTCCCTTAAGAGCTGCGATAACATCAAGAGCAAGAGGCTCACGGTATGAACCGGGCTCCTTAGTTCTGTCGAGAACTTCGATTCTCTTAACTGAATCAGGGATAGCATCAACAAGAGCCTTAGCTGAGAAAGGTCTGTAAAGTCTAACCTTTACAACACCAACCTTCTTGCCCTGCTTCTCAAGGTAATCGATTGTCTCTTCGATTGTATCGTTTACAGAACCCATAGCTACGATAACTACCTCTGCGTTAGGATCGCCGTAGTAGTTGAAGAGCTTGTAATCTGTACCAATCTTAGCATTAACCTTGTCCATGTACTTCTGAACAATTGCAGGAAGCTCGTTGTAACCTGTGTTGCAAGCTTCTCTTGTCTGGAAGAAGATATCAGGGTTCTGAGCTGAGCCCATCTGACAAGGATGATTAGGATTGAGAGCGCCAGCCTTGAAAGCATCGATTGCTTCATGGTTAACCATCTCATCGAGATCCTTATAATCCCATACTTCGATCTTCTGAATCTCGTGTGAAGTACGGAATCCATCAAAGAAGTTAATAAAAGGAATTCTGCCTTCGATTGCTGCGCAGTAAGCAACAGGTGTTAAGTCCATAACCTCCTGTACACTAGAATCGCAGAGCATAGCAGCACCAGTCTGGCGGCAAGCATATACGTCAGAGTGATCACCGAAGATGTTAAGAGCGTGAGAAGCTACGCAACGAGCTGATACGTTGAATACGCCTGGAAGTCTCTCACCAGCTACCTTGTAGATATCAGGGATCATAAGAAGAAGTCCCTGAGAAGCTGTGTATGTAGATGTAAGAGCACCTACTACCAGTGATCCGTGTACAGCACCTGCTGCACCAGCCTCAGACTGCATCTCAGTAATCTGAACTGTACGGCCGAAAATGTTCTTCTTTCCGGCTGTTGCCCACTCATCTACATGCTCAGGCATAACAGATGATGGTGTGATTGGGTACATAGCGGCAACTTCAGTGAATGCATATGAAGCATATGCAGCAGCTTCGTTACCGTCCATGGTTTTCATGTTTCTTGCCATTTTAATTCCTCCTACCTTATTATATTGTGAGTTCTTGGCTTTTTACACAATTGTCAGTATACGACAATAAGTGTTGTAAAAACTTGATTAGAATCAAAAACGCACAAAAACACCGTCCACACTCTTTTTCCTCCCATAGAAAATAGCTGTGTACGGATGAAATGCACGTATTCTGCCGTCTTCCATAGTACCATTTTTATAAAAGATTGTCAGCCAATTTATAATATTTTTATCAATTAATCTGATAAAAGTTTTCGTTATTGTTATTGATTAATCACTTTTTCTATATTATGATAAATAAGTAACAAAGGCAGGTATGGCTAAGCCGCTTTGTTATGCTACACATTAGTAGTAACTTTTTTATTTACGGAAGGAGAATTTATTATGGCATACGTTATTAGTGATGGTTGCATCAGCTGCGGATCATGCGCTGCTCAGTGCCCTGTTTCAGCTATTTCTCAGGGAGACACACAGTACGTTATCGACGCTGACACATGTATCGATTGCGGATCATGTGCTGCTCAGTGCCCTGTTTCAGCTATCTCTCAGGGTTAATTGAATACAAAAACATGAGCCTTTCGGCATCTGCCGAAAGGCTCTTTTTTTATCTTCCTTTTTCAAGATTGGCAAACTTAGTGAACTGTGGAAGCCACATAAGCTCCACCGTTCCGATAGGGCCGTTTCTCTGCTTGGCAATAATGATGTCAGCAACGCCCTTCTTCTCAGTGTCTTTATTGTAGTAGTCATCTCTGTAGATGAACATTACCATATCCGCATCCTGCTCGATGGCTCCGGACTCACGAAGGTCTGAAAGCATGGGCCTGTGGTCCGGTCTTTGCTCAACCGCACGGGAGAGCTGTGAGAGCGCAACAACAGGAACGTTGAGCTCTCTGGCAAGAGCCTTGAGAGCACGGGAAATGTCTGAAATCTCCTGCTGTCTGGATTCTGAACCTCTTCCTGTTCCTCCTGTCATGAGCTGCAGGTAGTCGATCATGATTACCTGAAGTCCAAACTCCATCTTGTACTTTCTGCACTTTGAGCGGAGCTCCTGGATCGAGATACCGGGAGTATCGTCGATGATAAGTCTGCTCTTTCCAACTACATCAGCACTCTCAATGAGGTTCTCCCAGTCCATGTCTGACATGTTACCGGTACGGATGTGCTGTGAATCAACATGGGACTCCATGGACAACAGACGGTTTACCAGCTGCTCCTTACTCATCTCGAGCGAGAAGATGGCAACACACTTATCATCATGGAAAGCCATGTGCTCAGCGATGTTAAGAACGAAAGCCGTCTTTCCCATTGAAGGTCTTGCTGCGATAAGTATGAGATCTGAAGGCTGGAAGCCTGCTGTGTCATAATCAAGATCTGTAAAACCGGTGGCGTGACCCGTTACGTTTCCTGTGGTCTTGCTGGCTTTCTCTATTCTGTCCAGAGCGTTCATAACGATCTTGTCGATGGCAACGAACTCTCCGGTATTTCTCTTTTGTGTTATCTGGAATACGCTCTTTTCAGCATCATTGAGGATTCCTTCCATGTCATCTGCATTGTTGTAGCAGTTGTTGATGGTATCTTCGCTGACGTGGATGAGCTTTCTGAGTGTGGACTTCTCAGCAACGATCTGGGCATAATACTTGACATTGGCTGAGGTTGGAACTGCATCAACAAGGCTTGCCAGATACTCTGCACTGCTGGTCTGTGCCGATACATTCTTGTCCCTTAGTCTGTCCTGAAGTGTGACAACATCCACCACTCTTCCGTCAGCCTCAATCTCCTCCATGGTCTGGAACAGTATTCCAAGTTGTTTGTTATAGAAGTCATCTGCCGTTATTATCTCAGATGCTACGTGAATGGCTTCCCTGTCAAGAAGCATGGCGCCCACAACGGACTGCTCAGCTTCAAGGCTGTTTGGTGCCACTCTTTTCAGAATGGTCTCTTCCTGCATATTACTGTTCCTTTACCTGAACCTTCAAAGTGGTTGTAACCTGTGGATGAAGCTTAACGGGTATCTCATAGGTGCCGAAAGCCTTGATGGGCTCAGGCATCTGAAGTTTCTTCTTGTCAATGTCAAATCCGAACTGCTGCTTGGCGGCTGTCACGATCTCTTTTGATGAAACAGAACCGAATACTCTTCCGCCTTCACCGGCCTTCATGGTGAGCTGAACTGTCTTCTCGGCAATCTTTTCACCGTAAGCCTTAGCTTCGTCAAGCTGCTGTTTGGCAACGATTGAATCCCTCTTCTGCTGGTTCTTGAGCTCGTTGAGGTTCTTCTGAGTAGCCTCTACGCCCAGCTTCTTGGGGATAAGCATATTCTTGGCGTATCCGTCGCTTACCTTAACGACCTCGCCCTTTTTTCCTAAACTCTTTACGTCTTCTAATAAAATAACCTGCATTATATTACAATTCTCCTTCTTCTAGCATTTTATCAAGTGTCTTCTTAAGTGTGGCAATGGCCTCATTGACTGAGACGCCTTCCATCTGACATCCGGCGCTGCTCATGTGACCGCCTCCGCCGAGCTTCTCCATGATGACCTGTACATTGACTTCATCGATGGATCTGGCGCTGACATATACCTGATTCTGGTAGTCAGTGCATACAAAGCTGGCTCTTACGCCCTTGATGTTCAAAAGTTCATTGGCTGCCTGAGCGCCAACGATGGTCGGGCTTGAAATATCGTCATTGGTAAGAACCGATATTGCAAATCTGCCCTTGTAGATCTCTGCCTGGCTTACTGCGTCAGCCTTGGCCTTGTACTCGCCTACGTCCTCTCTGAAGAGCTTTCTTACTCTTGTTACGTCTGCGCCGTTTCTGCGAAGGAACGCTGCTGCCTCAAAGGTTCTGACACCGGTCTTGTTCATGAAGTTGTTGGTGTCTACCATGATGCCTGAGTAGAGACTGTCAGCCTCTTCTGCATGGATCTTGACGTTGTCACCGATGTACTGAAGGATCTCAGATACCATCTCACAAGCTGATGAAGCATATGGCTCAACATAGGAAAGTGTGGCGTTCTCTATAACCTCTGCCCCCTGCCTATGGTGATCGAGAACAACTATGGTCTTGCAGAATCTAAGAAGCTCAGGGCACTCGGTAATGCTGGGCTTATTAACATCAACTACCACAAGAACCGTGTTGTTGCCTGCCATATCAATGGCCTGCTGATTGGATATGATCATGTCATCTTCGTACTCTGGATTGGACTTGAACAGGTCAACCAGTGGCTGCATGGAAGTTGTGACATCGTTTAAAACGATGTGGCACTTCTTGTCCAAAGTCTTGGCGATCCTGTAGATACCAACGGAGGATCCGAAGCTGTCTACATCACCCATTCTGTGTCCCATTACGATGACATCGTCTTTGCCTGAAATGATCTCTCTAAGGGCGTGAGCTTTAACTCTTGCCTTAACCCTTGTACTCTTCTCGATCTGCTGGCTCTTGCCTCCGTAGTAGGAGATGCTGTCCGCAGTCTTGACAACCGCCTGATCTCCGCCTCGTCCGAGAGCAACGTCGATGGCATTTCTTGCAAACTCGTAGTTCTGCGCATAGGAGAGTCCGTTAAGACCGATACCGATACTCAAGGTAACTGCCATCTCATTACCGATATTAACAGTCTTTACATCCTCCAAGATATCAAATCGCTGTTCCCTTAAAAGTTCACATGACTTCTTGGGCATTACAACGAAGTACTTATCCTTCTCAATCTTCTTGGTAATACCGTTACAGGAAGCGATGTACTTGTTGATCTTACGGTCGATAAGAGCGGTCAAAAGAGATCTTCTTACTTCCTCTACGCTGTCCAGCGCCTCTTCGTAGTTATCAAGATAAATAAGTCCTGCTGCCAGTGACTGATTATCTACTTCCTGAATTGCCAGTTTAAGTGCTGTCTCATCAAACAGATAAACAGCTATAAGGCTTCCGTCATACCCCTCGGCATCTATGATGTCGCTGTTGGTCGCCATCTCTTTTAACGAGATCCTCTTGAGCTTCATGGTGTAGTTGCTGTTCTCATATTCTAGTTCGTAGGAGAGCTCCTCATATCCAACCGGGAACTTCTCTACAGTAATGGTTGGGAAAAGAGATGTTATGGACTTTCTGTATCCTCTCTCCTGATGAACGATCTTCTCAAACGCCGAGTTGGTCCAGACAACCTTGCCGGTGTCATCAAGTACCGCGTGAGCAAGATCAAGTTCCCTCAAAAGCTTTTTCTGGATCTGACCATACTCCGTAGCAAAGCTGACAAGCTCATTCATAATGATGGGCTTGCTGTAGAAATGCATATACAAAACCGCAATGAAATAAAGTCCTGTGAATGCAAGAAGAATCAGACCGGCAGTGATACTGACAGTAAACACCGCCAGATTGACCAGCGCCAGCAGGATTCCAAGATATGTAAAGACGCGAAAATAAGACTTAAGTCTCCCCTTTAGTTTAACTCTGTTCTTACCAGCCATATTTCTAGTCCTCTTCCCCCCAACGTATTGGACATTAGATGCAAAATTATCACTAATATAGTATAGCATAAAACCCATTTGATGGGGCAGACGAATTACTTTTAAGGTAGTGTGACAGTTTTGTGATTTTAGTTTTGTTATTCTTAACCTATCAAAAGACAACAACGCTTCAGAGAAGCAAATAAAAATTGCACATAAAGGAGAATAAAATTATGAAGAAGACTATGATCACAAGAGCAGCAACACTTATGGCAACAGTAGCTATAGCAGTTACGGCATTACCCATGACAGCATTTGCAGCAAGTCCATGTCACAGTGGACAAGGAAGAGACGGAAAGAAATACGCTCCGGTATATACCACAACTACAACTCCTACAACAACACAGACTTTCACAGGCCCTGTTACAAAGGATCTGGCTCTTCAGATAGCACTCACACATGCAGGATACAAGCAGAGCGAAGTGCAGTTTCCTATAGTTAAGAAAGATTATGATGATGGAATGGAAGTTTGGGAAGTAGAATTCCACAAGGGATTTATTGAATACAATTACGATATCGAAGTTTCAACAGGACAGATCGTAGATTTTGACATTGACGATTAACATTTCTTTTTCATACATACACAAAAATAAGGGAAGGACGAAAGTCCTTCCTTTCTTATTGTATATCTTCAGCCTTTTTTGCTTTTTCTTTCCTGGAGTCCATGATCATTTTGATGAGTGTGACTGTGCTGGTTACAACTGTAAGAGCATCGAAAGCAGCACCGGTATAGGACTTCAGGACAAAGTGATAGATCGCCCAGGGCACAAATGAAAGTGTCACAAGGAGCTTAAACTTAACAGGGTCCTTGATATCCATAAATATAATATAGACGGTGCAGACTGCTGCCGGAATAATTCCAAGAAATCCCTGGTCATTGAGGGCGATGGTAAATCCTATGGATGCAACTATAAGAATTATCTTCCACGCAAGATTCAGCTTGTCCTTGTAGCAGAGGAAATTCCTGAAGCAGGAAAGGACGTTGCTGACAGCGCCTGTCACTCCCCCGAGAAGGAGCATGCTCACAGCCTGCATAAGGAGCTGGATGGTCTGCACAATAAGAATCCTGCTCTTTTTCTTGATGGCGCCGGATCCTACCTGGACTATGGCAGCCACGAAATCTATTATGTTCGCAATGATAATGTTCATTTTATGTTGATACCCTTCTTTACTTTTCTTACTAATATCATGATGAAGATCATGTCGATGAAAAGAGCTATCGCAATGCTTCCTACTCCTGTTGCGATGCCAAAATCATCGGCGATGAAACCAACTATAGAAGGCATGATTATAGACCCGAAACTGGCTGTTGTCAAAATAAAGCTCCAGGCAAGGCTGTATTTCTTGATGAGTTCTCCGGCAAAAGACACTGTGGTTGCGTAAATTCCTGCCATAGAAAAGCCAAAGCCCATGATGCCGATAACGATCGGAGTCGTTGACCTGGACATGATAAGCACGATGAAGAACAGCACAATTCCGATGCCCATGGCCGGCAGAAGATTTTCTTTTTTGACCTTGGTGGAGAGGAAGGCTGTCGTCAGTCTTCCGCACAGTATCATTACCCAGAGGATGCTGGCTGTGCTCTGTGCAAGGTTTGGTGGCAAAAGACCTGTATCCTTAAAGTAGGTGATCATCCAGCCTATTACTCCCTGCTCTGCGCAGAGGTAGAAAAACAGTGTGGCTGTGACAATGTAAAATATGGGCTCTCTGAAAAATCCAAAAGTATTGCTTGTGGACTTGTCTCTCTTTTGATCAAGCTCTTTTACCTCGTCCTGATCCTCAGGGATCATGTAGTACATAACGCAGGTCAGAACTCCCAAAACCACCAGGAAGATGCATGCATAGACCCAGTTAGTGCTCTGAGTCCTTGTGATCATCATAAGGATCAGCGGAAATGCGAAGGCTCCGACAGCAAAGCAGGCATGGAGGCAGTTAAGAGCCCAGGCCATTCCTGTTGCTATTGAGTTTATCTTGGTGTTGCAGTAGTTACTGGATGCTCCTCTTGCAACTCCAGTTGCGAAGAAAGCAAATGCCAGAAGAAATTTGTTTCCTCCAAAGAGCATTATGAGAAATGACAATGGGAAAAAGATCTCGAAGAGGAGAATACTCTTTTTCCTTCCTATAAGCATTGGAAGCGCTCCGGAGAAGAAGCTTGAAAAGAGATTTCCCACGGAGTGAAGGCTTACTATCAGTCCGCAAAATGCATAGTCAAGTCCATGCGCATCCCTCAAAAAAGGCAGAAGAGAGCCAATGGAGAGTGCCAGCATTCCGTTTGTCAGAAATACTGCAAAGCATAGTATGAATTGTTTTCTCTTTATCTTATCGTTCACTGTAATTATTCCTTTTTTATTTTCAATTTTCAGCCACAACCCATTATACTGAAGAAATCTTTTTTAATAAATGAAGATATTATACAATTTGTGGTTTTATTTACCTCTTTAATGTGTTAACATGGTGAAGTGAAACATGTATGAAAAAAGAAAGGGGAAACAACATGACATCATCACAAATTGGAATTATCATCTCAATTCTTGTGTATCTCTGTGGAATGCTTCTTGTGGGCTTTGTAAGTTCCAAGGATACCAACGACGTCAAAGACTTTTATCTGGGCGGAAGAAAGCTCGGTCCCTTCGTCACTGCCATGAGTGCAGAGGCTTCCGACATGAGCTCTTACCTTCTTATGGGCGTTCCCGGACTTGCTTACTTTTCAGGTATTGCCGACGCAGGCTGGACAGCTTTCGGTCTTATCGTCGGAACCTATCTCAACTGGCTCTTTACAGCCAAGAGACTTCGTAACTACACAGAGTCTCTGGATGCCATAACCATCCCTGATTACTTTAAAAAGCGCTTCAATGACAAGAGCAATGTCATCCTTTGCATCGGCGCTGCATTTATCCTTATATTCTTCGTACCTTACACAGCATCAGGATTCTCAGCCTGCGGTAAGCTCTTTTCATCGCTGTTCGGTGTTAACTATCAGCTGGCAATGATCGTTTCCGCAGTCATCATCGTGGGCTACACAACAACCGGCGGATTCCTTGCTGCTTCCAAGACAGACTTTATCCAGTCAATAGTTATGACTGCTGCCCTTGCCTTTGTTGTATGCTTCGGTATCAACGCAGCCGGCGGCGTTTCAGCAGTTTCGGAAAATGTTAAGAACCTTCCCGGATTCCTCAATGTAAGTGCAACCTACAACAATGCCACAGGTGCAGCTGACTCCTACGGCTTCTTTAACAAAGTAACAATGTTCTGTTGGGGACTTGGATATTTCGGAATGCCTCATATCCTGCTGAGATTCATGGCTGTCAGAAAGTCATCAGAGCTTAAGCTCTCAAGAAGAATTGCATCCGTATGGGTTGTATTCTCACTTGGTGTTGCCGTTATCCTCGGCGTTATCGGAAGAGCAATGACTCAGACCGGCGCTCTTGAATCTCTCATCGAAGATCCAACAAGCTCATCCAAGGCAGAGACTCTTATCGTTGTTCTTGCAAATCAGATCAGCCAGTACAACTTCCTCTTTGCTCTTATAGCAGGTATCATCATCGCAGGTATCCTTGCATCAACCATGTCGACTGCAGACTCACAGCTCATCGCTGCATCTTCTGCAGTATCTGAGAACATCGTTCAGGATACCCTTGGTATTAAGCTCTCCGAGCGCGCAGCTATGCTGACTGCAAGAATTACTCTTATCGCTGTTGCCGTATTTGGTGTTGTTATCGCATGGAATCCCAACAGCTCAGTATTTGGTATCGTATCCTTTGCCTGGGCAGGCTTCGGCGCAGTATTCGGCCCGGCTATGATCCTGTCTCTCTATTGGAAAAGAGCTAACAAGTTCGGAGCGATTGCCGGAATGATTTCAGGTGGCGTCATGGTATTTGTCTGGAAGTATCTGGTAAGACCTCTCGGTGGTGTTTGGAACCTCTATGAACTTGCTCCTGCTTTCCTTGTTGCAATCATCGTGATCGTGGTTGTAAGTCTTCTTACACCTGCTCCTGATGATGACATGGTAGCGAAGTTCGAGCATGTTTCAAAGATGTCTTAACATACAGTCATAAATCCCAAATTCTTAAAAAAGAGCTGTCGTCCCGTTCTGGAATGACAGCTCTTTGCTTTGTCTTTTTAACTAACGCCTAGGACCTTTTTCATCTGCTCGGAAGTGGCGATTGGATAAATGTCTTTCATGTGTTCTGTAATGCGTGCTCCGGAGTCGGCTGATGACTCTTTATAAGCCGATGTCACATGATCATATCCCCATAAAGTCTCAGGCTTGGTGTAGACTGCTATTGGCCATCCGTAGAGCTCGCCCTTCTTGTTCCTTCTCTGTCTGAAATCCCGAACGCAGAGATAGGTCTTCATCTGAAGGTCGGTTATCGTTCCGTCAAAACCCTTCTCTCCGCCCTTGCCAAAACCTGCACGAGCCTTAAGTTCGTTGGAATATATCTCCTGCTCAGTCTCAAGTACATCCATGATCTTCTTCTGGCGCCTTGAGGCCTTCTCATCATCCCAAAGGGCATCAAAGTCATAACCATCGCGCCTGTGATTTGCAAAATACGGAAGCCATTCTTTGGAGATAAAGCCTGCTTTCTTATCAAAGAACTTGCCGTAGGCAACCTCTGTACTTCGCGCAATAAGCTCTCTCCACTCCCAGGGATCAACCTCCGGATCTCCACACCACCAGTAGTCCGGCACAGTGCGCTCCTCCAGCGAGAATCCCGGAATATCATTTTTAAACAGGGGCAAAAAACCTGTCTCATTTATGTAGTTGATCGCATCCCGGACAGTGTGCAGGCATTCCGGATCATTCCAGTCAACGCCGTACATTATCCAGGTTCCGTTTTCATTTCCCATGCCTTGCCTCTGTTATTACTTGCCGTCAGGGAAGCTTGTAAAGGAGTCTTTCTCCACCAAAGGCTCGCCATACTTCTCTTTTGCATCAGCAAATGCCTTGATCATAAAGGACATGTTCCTGGCCAGATTTCTCATGGTCTGAAGGCCTTCAAGATCCTTCTCTACATCTTCTCTTGAGAAGCCGTGCACCTGATTCCAGTATGTACTGGACGCAACAGGCATGCCACTGATGGTGAAATATTTGTTCAGCACATCAAAGGTTGCTGTATTGCCGCCTCTTCTGCAGCTGACTACTGCAGCTCCCACCTTAAGGTGCTTGGAGAACGATGTGCTGTAAAAGAGTCTGTCCATAAACGAAAGGATAGTTCCGTTGGGAGAAGCGTAGTAAACAGGGCTTCCGACAACAAGGCCGTCAGCATCCTTGAACTTCTCTGCCACCTCGTTTACAAGGTCATTAAATACGCACTTTCCATTCTTTTCACAAAAGCCGCAGGATACGCATCCGCGGATATCCTGATTGCCAACCTGGATAACCTCAGTTTCAACTCCCTCTTGTGAAAAGACATTTACCATCTCCTCAAGCGCTCTGGCTGTACAGCCGTTTGCATGAGGACTGCCGTTTAAAAGTAATACCTTTGCCATAAGAACCTCCTGATCTTCTGCTTTATAACTTTTTCCTACCGGACTCTATCAGCTCTTTCTCAAAAGCCTCAGGGTTCTTCAGGTAGTAGTCCTGATGATACTCCTCAGCTTCGTAAAAGCTCTTGAACTTCTCAATTGCAATTCGGGCGCGCTTTCCCGACTCCTCTTCCAGCTTCCTGATGCGAGTCTGTGCCCTGAGCTTCTCCTCCTCTGTGGTGTAGTAGATTGCCAGGGTATAGGAAAATCCCTTATCGATAAACTGTCCCTCTCCATCATATGGGTCAACGTTTGCCAAAAAGATATCCAGAAGCTTGTCATATGTCACCTTGTCGGGATCATATTCAAGCATTATAGTCTCTCGATGCCCTGTCTTCTGGGCCTTCACATCTTCATATTTGGGATTAACCTCATCCCCTCCGGAATATCCGCAGACCACCTTGTCTACTCCGTACATCTTATAGATCGGTGTGACGCACCAAAAGCATCCACCGGCAAAATATGCTCTCATAACTGTCCTGCCTTTTATCAATGTGATGAAGAAGTTGTTGCGGAAGAAGTACTTGCAGCCATGATAGCTACTAGCATTGCTGTCTGCTCTGCAACTACTCTTGCTACGGCTCCGCTTATAACAGACGCTCCGACCTTGTAGTTCTCGTCGGAATTGTCCCCTGCAACCATCATGGTTCCAAACATAAGCCTTGTAGCCTTGCCCATGTCAAACGCACCAAAGCCCTTATTGCCCTTTAAGTAATCGGCTGTCTCTGCAACCTCTGCTGCAATGTCGTCAGGGCCTGCGTTAATGCCTATAAGTGTTCCAAGTGAAGCCAGCTCATAACCCTTGCCATACTTAGCTCCTGCTGCAGCAAAAGCATCATAAATATCTATGGCCTTATCTGCTTTATCCTGTGCACCACCTTCGTATGAAGTAAGAACCTGGCTCAGTGAATATACTGCATTGTCATGAAGAGAAAACTTCTTCTTAAGGCTCTGATAGGTCTCCTCAAGCTCTTCCAGGATGTCTTCTGTCTTCTTGCCACTTATGGCGAGAAGAACGGCAAAAGAGGTATCCTCATCCGATGTAAGGAATGGATGAGCCTTATTCATACCCTTTAAGATCTCATTCGTCTTCTCTATAATAGCATCTGCCTCAGAAGCCCTACCCACATCACAAATAGTCATGGCAGCAAGTGCTCTGTAATGGGATTCCCAGAACTTACCCTTCTGGAACTTCTTATATACTCCTGTAACATCCTCAAGATAGCCCTCGGGATCTGCACTGAGAGCCATCTTAGCAGTTACT
Organism: Butyrivibrio sp. VCB2001; assembly: GCF_000423965.1. NCBI lineage: Bacteria > Bacillati > Bacillota > Clostridia > Lachnospirales > Lachnospiraceae > Butyrivibrio > Butyrivibrio sp. VCB2001. The sequence goes on from NZ_AUIZ01000017.1 coordinate 72,001, forward strand.
ATGAGCTCGCTGCTTCCTCTGAACTCTGAGAATATTCCCTCTTTCTTCTTGAGGATCTTATGACACTCTTTAAGCATCTCAATATCGACGTCCCTATCCTTCTCAGCGAAGGTAGCAGCTGCAATCGCAGCAATGCTGCTATTCTCAAGCCAAAAGCCTTTATGAATCAGTTTCCAGTTCTCGATCATTAGATCACATTTTCTTGTAATTGCTTCCCTCATTGTTGCTCCTCCTGTAGATGTCGTTATTAAGCAATATTATAAATGCTTTTTATGTATAATTTATGAACATCATGCCTCTTCCAAGACATTCTGGCACTCTCTGATAAGGGACATATTGCTGCAGAGGATCAGCACCTCATTCCAGCATGTATAAACTTCGTCTGCAAGAGATTCGATATCCTCAAATCTCCACATAACCGCGAAGTCCTCATAGCCTGTGATATCGTTGAAGCCGTTGATCTCACGATCCGCCTCATCAAACACTCTCTGCCACTCATCAGATGCTGTTCCGCAAAATGCCACATTCTTGCAGCCCTTCTTGAGGATTACGTCTGCCAGCTCCTTGATAAGAGTCTCATCTATGATCTCGTCGGTCACTATTATCACTGTGTGATTGGAAAGATCTCTGAGGTTCTTCCTGTTATCAAAGATCCTGCGGTTAAAGATTCCAAAAGAAATATTCTGGTTTAAGGTATCCTCTGTATATATGTGCTGAATCATGGTAACTCCTCCTTCTCAATCAATGAAGCTTTTTTCTGTTATACACAGCTTAGCAAGGATTGAGTCCCATTTTCAGTACAGTGAGTCAGTGGGGACGTTTCAGTTTGACTCAAAAAGGAGTCAAAAAGGAGTCAAAGAGAACCGTCCCCATTGACTCCTATAATTTACTTTGGAAGTGCCACATATCCGCAGTCTTCGATAAGCCTTTGGCCTTCATCTGACAAGAGCCACTCCACAAGTTCTTTTATATTCTTATTATCATTGTCCTTACGGTAGACGACGTAGAAGCTGGCAGTCAAAGGATACGAACCGTTTCTGATGTTGTCTGCATCAGGATATACTCCGTCAACTGCGAGCATCTTAACACCGCTATCGGCGACCATGCCCGACAAATAGTATCTGAAGGAATATCCGATGGAACCCCCGAGGATGTTCATCGGGTTGTGGGTTAGGACAATTTCTTTTCCCATGAACTTCTCCATCATGGTCTGTGACCCCGAGCCCTTGATCCTGACAAGTGGATTTATAAGCTTCGACGGGCCTCCGACTTCGTTCCAGTTGGTGATCTCTCCGGTGTAGATATCCCGGATCTGGTCAGCTGTCAGGCCATCTACCGGGTTCTTTGAGTTTACAAAGAAGACAAATGCCTCAAGTCCAACCGTAACAATCTCCAGCTCGACACCTTTTCCGGCAGCCGACTGAAGCTGCTCCGCCGATGGATGAGCTGTAAAGAACAGATCCACCGATCCGTTGACCATGGCATCAAAGCCACGTATCGTGTTCTGATACTGCATCACGCTGTCATCAGCAAAGTTCTCCCCATAGAAATTGTCATCGGAAAACTCTCCGCCCTCATAGGTAACGCTCCCTTCAGGATAGCAATTATCAATTACCGAAGCGTAAACCGGAACCAGCGCAGCTGCGCCGTCCAGCACCGGAAGGTCGTCCCCTTCTTCAAACTTCAAAGAAGAATCCACTCTGGCAAGGTCAGATTCTTCCTCAAAAGGCAGGTACTTCGATACATCTATCATCTTTCTCTGGGAAGCGCTGCTGAAATTGTTGCCGACGCGCCTTGTTACAGTCATAAAAATAAAGCCATTTACCAGCACTGTGACCAGCACCACTGATAAAATGGCCATTATCCGTCCCTTCATCACCATATCTCCTGTGATATCAAATGTATAATTGATGAATTCTCATAGGCTCTGTAAGCATATATGCAATGTGATAATGTGAGCAGGATTGCCAATATGCTTACTATGATCAAAACCTTCAGAAATCCCTTGTCTTCCATAGTATTCAGCCTTGTCTTTTTACATATTTGCCACTATTGCCCAAGTGATCAGGAACAGGAATGTTCTCCCAATTACGAAAACTATGGTACAGGCAACAACTACACCAAAAACGACTGCATACCAGGGATTCATTTTTCTATTCTCTTTTTTAGCGGCGCGGTATTCCTTGATAAACAAAACAATAGAAGTAACCAACGCTACAATTAAGAGTATACTTACAATTTCCATTAAATCTTTCCTTGTCTTATCACGCGAAAACTTTTATTCCATTTCTGCTCTATTCCGCGCCAGCTGTAGGTAAGCTCTCCGTTCGGATAAAGGCAGACAGATTTGGATGTTATCTCCGAAGGGTTGTCATAGGAGTCATAATATGCACCTCCGCTAACCCTCTGTGACATTTTCTTATAAACGAAACCATCGATTGTTATTACTTCCGGAAACTGTGTGATCATAAGCTCTCTCCATTAGTATAAATACGGTTGACGGGTTCTTATACATTATATTGTAGAACGATTGAATATACAATACAAGATAATGTATTTAACCATTTTACATTTTATTGATTATAATTAAGTATAAATACGTCAACCATCCGGAGAATGCGATGAAAAAGAAATTTCGGTTCAGCCTGATCCTGGTCACAGCATTACTTGTTTTGGCAGGATGCAGCTCTTTTAAAACAGACAATTCCAGATACTATCTCTACACTCCCAAAGACACCAAAAGCCTGCCTCTGGTCATTGTCTTCCACGGCTATGGTGAAGCTGAAAATGCCGGAAACACCAAGGTCGTCTCTACCCTAACCTCGACCGAGAGTCAGAGTAAGCACTCTTGCTATGTTTTAGCACCGCACATTGATGACAATATCTTTTTGGCAGAATCAAACAGGCTAAGTCTGTACGCAGAGGTAAAAGAGATTTCAGACCACCTTATAGCTGAAGGAAAAGTTAACCCCTCAGCAGTCTATTGCATGGGCAATTCCTTCGGCGGACTTGCAACCGTGGAATTCTTGGAAACCTATCCTGAGGATATCGCCGGCGCCATTGTCATGTGCCCTGCACTCACCTACTCACGGGATTCCTCCACTAATCTCTCTAAGATAAAAGACATTCCGATATGGTTTGCACATGCTACAAACGACAATGTAATTCCTGTTGATGTCAGCAGATCTGCTGTCTCCACCTTAAAGGCCATGGGCGCAGAAAACGTATCTCTCACTGAATTTAGCGACCAGGAAATGCTCTCAGCCGGCGCTCTTACAGGCTTTCATCAGGCAGACTTTGCCGTGATGGCAGATGATCGGTTTATGGAATGGCTCTTTTCCCTAAGTTGCCCTCCCCGTCCTTAGATGTTAGAATCATGAATTGTATACTTGGCAAGTATTCGGGAAAATAATAGTAAACCGTTAAAAGGAGAGTTTAAATACTCTCCTTTTTTGTTACAATTAATTCGGAGACGTTGTTGAAGACTCACATGGAGGATGCTATGTACACTGAAGATACGATCAGAGAGATAGTTGATAAGCAACGTGAATTCTTTTATTCGGGAAAAACCCTGAATGTCGAATTCAGGCTCAGACAGCTGCGAAGACTTAAAGCAGCCATTATCAAAAATCAGCAGGTCCTTGAGGACGTACTGTACAGAGATCTGGGAAGAGCCCCTATGGAAGCTTACTTCTGCGACATAGGAAGCGTAATCCTCGAGATCAACGAGACCATGAAAGGCCTTAGAGGATGGGCAAAGCCTGAGACGCATTTTAGCGGTCTTCACTGCTTTCCAAGCATAACCACCAAGGTCTACAAAGTTCCATACGGCGTATCTCTCATCATAAGCCCCTTCAACTTTCCCTTTATTTTATCCCTTGGGGTTTTAATTGCTGCCATCGCCGGCGGAAACACTGCTGTGATCAAGGCAAGCTCCAAGTCACAGCACTGCACTCAGCTTATGAAGAAGCTCATCTCAGAGATATATCCCGATAAATATGTGACCATTATTGACGGCGGACACGACGTGGCTGACATGTGCCTAGCCCAGAAATTCGACAAGATCTTTTACACAGGATCTCCCAAGGTCGGTGTCCATGTCCTAGAACAGGCCGCCAAAAACCTCACTTCTACTGCCCTTGAGCTTGGCGGAGAGACAGGCAACTGGTGCATCATCAGGAAAGATGCAAACCTTAAGGACGCTGCCAGAAAGATTGCTTTCTTCAAAGCCTTAAACAGCGGCCAGATCTGCATCAACATAAATCAGGTTGCTGTGGCAAGCGAAGTCTCAGAGGATTTTGTAAAAGGGCTTATCAAAGCCTTCAATAAACAGCTGGGCGATGAACCTCATGAAAATCCCGAGTATCCTCGCCTGATAAACCGGTCAGCTTATGATAAATGCAAAAATCTCGCCGATGAATACAGAAACAAGATTGTTTATGGCGGATCCGGAAACGATACGACTTTAAAGTATGATCCGACCATAATTTACCCTGTTAATCTAGATGACAGTATCGTGCAGAAAGAGCTCTTTTGCCCGCTTCTGCCGATTGTAACGTACAAGGATGATGAGATCGGCGCCCTTCTTGATACCATTTCAAGACGCGAGCATGGCCTGTCGCTCTACATCTTCACAAGAGATATTCCATGGGCGAAGAAAGTCATGCAGAGAATGCAATACGGTGGAGGCTGTATCAATGAAGTCTGCCTTCACATGATGGTCAAGGGCGCGCCATTTAATGGCACCGGTCACTCTGGAATGGGCGCATATCACGGCAAGTGGGGATTTATGGAGTTTACGCATCCATCTACGGTTCTCATCGGCTCTACAAAGTTTAACCTGAGCATGAGAGAGCATCCTTACACACGCGCCGGACGAAAACTTGTTGAATTACTTGAGAGGTAACAGATACTAAGAAAAGCTTATTAAAGGGCCCCCGAGATCGGAGGCCCCTTAGTTTTTATCGGTTCCGTATTACAGCTTACCATGCTGAGTTTCCTGCAATATGCCAATTTTATGCAATAAAAACAAATTTATTTCCTTCATGAGTTTCTTTTTTATGGTAAAATATTAACCAGAAGTATTGCTTTATGGGGGGAATTCTATATGGGTCTATTCGACAAACTTTTCCAGGGTAACAAAATCACACTTGCTTCTCCTGTTAACGGAGAAATTGTGCCTATAACTCAGGTCAAGGATGATACCTTTGCACAGGAAATGGTGGGCAAGGGCGTTGCCATCATTCCTTCAGACGGCAAATTCTATGCACCTGCTGACGGAGCTCTTATAGCTCTTTTCCCAACAGGACATGCATTCTGCATTAATTCTACTGACGGAGCAGAGATCCTCGTTCACATCGGCATTGACACAGTTAAGCTTGGAGGCGAGCACTACACCATCCATGCAAAACAGGGCGATACCGTAAAAAAGGGTGACCTCATCGTTGAGGTTGATCTCGAGGGCGTAAAAAACGCCGGCTATGATGTCATCACTCCTATGATCGTTTCTAACCATTCCAAGTTTTCAAGTTTTGAGAAAAAGAGCGGAAAGGTAGCAGTGGGCGATGCTGCTATCGTACTGAGCAAATGAATGTAATTGCGGAAAGCAATTCATAAATAAAGGAGGACAAATGTATGATGAAGTATCTACAAAAGATCGGTAAATCTCTGATGCTTCCTGTCGCAGTTCTTCCAGCAGCAGGTATTCTCTACGGTATCGGATATTGGATCGATCCATCAGGTTGGGGTGCCAACAGTGTTTTGGCAGCATTTTGCATAAAAGCTGCATCGGCGATCATTGATCAGATCCCGATTCTTTTTGCCATCGGTGTATCAGTAGGTATGGCTAAAGACCATGACGGAACCAGTGCTCTGGCAGGTCTTGTTTCATTCCTGATGATCACCACACTTCTTAGCACAGGCGCTGTTGCAATGTACAAGGGCGTTGACGCTTCAGAAGTTCCTGCAGCATTCGGTAAGATCCAGAACGCATTTATCGGTATCTTAGCCGGTATCATCGGATCAAGCTGCTACAACAGATTCAAGGATACCAAGCTTCCTGACTGGCTTGCATTCTTCAGCGGTAAAAGATCTGTTGCCATTGTTACAGCGATTGTTTCAGCCGTTACAGCTGCTATCCTGTACTTCATATGGCCTGTAATCTTCGCTGCACTCGTAGCTTTCGGAAAAGCTATCCTCGGCCTCGGTGCTCTTGGATCAGGTATCTATGCAATGCTTAACCGTGCACTTATTCCTTTGGGACTGCACCACGCACTCAACGCCGTATTCTGGTTTGATACAGCAGGTATCAATGACCTGGGCCTGTTCTGGTCAGGCGCAGAAGGCGCAGTTAAGGGCGTTACAGGACAGTACATGACAGGATTCTTCCCTATCATGATGTTCGGTCTTCCAGGCGGTGCACTCGCAATGTATCACACAGCAAAGGATTCCAAGAAGAAATCAGCAGCATCTCTCCTGCTCGCAGGATCACTTGCTTCAATCTTCACAGGAATCACAGAGCCCCTTGAGTTCGCATTCATGTTCATGGCTCCGGGCCTTTACCTTGTACATGCGCTCCTCACAGGTGTTTCTGCAGCAATCTGCACACTGCTTCCTTTGAGACTTGGATTTAACTTCTCAGCAGGACTTGTTGACTACATCCTTAGCTTCAAGGCTCCTATGGCTGTTAACCCTTGGCTCCTTATTCCTATCGGCCTTGTATTCGCAGTTATCTACTACTTCGTATTCCGTTTCGTTATCACAAAGTTCGACCTTAAGACTCCGGGACGAACAGATGACGAGGATGAGGAAGAAGAGAAGCTCGAGCTTGCAAACGACGACTTCACAGCAATCGCTGAGCGCGTTCTTGCAGGACTTGGCGGAAAAGACAATATCGTTGAAGTTGACTACTGTGCAACAAGACTTCGTACAGAAATCAAGGATTACACACTCGTTGATGAGAAGGCCATCAAGAATGCCGGAGTTGCCGGTGTTGTAAGACCTTCCAAGACAGCAGTTCAGGTTATCGTTGGACCTAAGGTTCAGTTCGTACATGATGAGCTGAAAAAGCTGCTCTGATAAAATCAAATAATAAAAAGTCCTAGGTGCTATATTGCACCTAGGATTTTTTTTGCATTTTCTATTCGCTCAGGCGTTGGTGATTCCACGCCTTCAAGGCGGTATGGTATTCCCAGCTCCTGATATTTAGGGACGCCCAACGTGTGATACGGGAGTACCTCCACTTTCTCTACAGATGGAAGCGAGTCAATAAACTCTCTGGTACGACGAAGATAGTCATCATTATCACTACCTCCGGGAACCAGTACATGGCGTATCCAGATTGGAATGCCCAAATCCGATATCTCTTTTGCCATCTGAAGGATATTTCCGTTATCGACACCTGTAAGCTCCTTGTGAGCCTCAGGATCGATATTCTTGATGTCTAAAAGAACTGTGTCCGTAAGCGCCATCAGCTCTTTCCACTTGGAATAAAAAGGTTCTTCATGAGTGAAAGGCTCTCCGGCTGTATCTATGCAGGTACTTACGCCGACTGCTTTTGCTTTCTTAAATAAATCCAGCAGAAAATCTATCTGAAGAAGTGGCTCTCCACCACTTACAGTAATACCACCGCCGTTTTTCCAATATGGCTTAAAACGCAGAGCCTTCTTTAAAAGCTCATCAGCTGTATACTGCTCTCCCTCACCCTCTTTCCAGGTCTCGGGATTGTGGCAAAAAGCACATCTCATCCTGCATCCGCTCAGGAAAATGAGGTATCTAACGCCGGGTCCATCCACGGCGCCAAAACTCTCCAGCTTATTTATATAACCAATAATTTCACTCATTCAAAAAACTCCAATATATCCGGTACTTATCAAAGTGCCTCGTGGCAAGTACGTGAAATTACGTCGAGCTGCTGCTCCCTTGTAAGGTCGATGAACTTAACAGCGTATCCTGAAACACGGATAGTGAAGTTAGCATACTCAGGCTTCTCAGGATGCTCCATAGCATCGATAAGCTTCTCCTTACCAAATACGTTGACGTTAAGGTGATGTGCACCCTGATCGAAGTATCCGTCAAGTACGTTTACGAGGTTATTAACACGCTCTTCCTCTGTGTGTCCAAGAGCACCGGGGTTAATAGTCTGTGTGTTAGAAATTCCGTCAAGAGCCTCTTCATAAGGAAGCTTAGCAACAGAGTTAAGTGATGCAATAAGACCATTTACCTCTGCGCCGTATGCAGGGTTAGCACCGGGTGAAAGTGGCTCACCTGCAGGACGTCCATCAGGAAGTGCTCCTGTAGCCTTACCATAAACAACGTTTGATGTGATGGTAAGGATTGATGTTGTAGGCTCTGAATCTCTGTAGGTATGGATGTGACGAAGCTTGCCCATGAATGTGCGAAGGAGCCAGATAGCGATCTCATCAGCTCTGTCATCATCATTACCGTAACGAGGGAAGTCACCCTCAATCTCAAAGTCCTTAGCAATACCGTTCTCATCACGGATAGCCTTTACTTTAGCATACTTGATTGCTGAAAGTGAGTCTACACAGTGTGAGAATCCTGCGATACCTGTAGCAAATGAACGACGTACATGTGTATCAATAAGGGCCATCTGGCAAGCCTCATAGTAGTACTTGTCGTGCATGTAGTGAATCATGTTAAGTGTTCCAACATAGAGGTGAGCAAGCCAATCCATCATCTGGTCAAACTTCTTCATTACCTCATCATAGTCAAGGTACTCAGAAGTGATTGCCTTGTACTCAGGTCCAACCTGGTCGCCCGACTTCTCATCTACACCACCGTTGATAGCGTAGAGAAGGCACTTAGCAAGGTTTGCACGAGCACCGAAGAACTGAAGCTCCTTACCTGTCTCTGTTGCAGATACGCAGCAGCAGATTGAGTAATCATCGCCCCATGTAACACGCATTACATCATCGTTCTCATACTGGATTGAAGATGTAGTAACTGAGATCTTGGAAGCGTACTTCTTGAAGTTCTCAGGAAGACGGCTTGAATACATAACTGTAAGGTTTGGCTCAGGTGAAGGTCCCATGTTCTCAAGTGTGTGAAGGAATCTGTAGCAAGTCTTTGTAACCTGGTGACGTCCGTCAAGACCGATACCACCAACCTCAAGAGTAGCCCAAACAGGATCGCCTGAGAAGAGCTGGTTGTAAGACTCAATACGAGCAAACTTAACCATACGGCACTTCATTGTGAAGTGGTCGATGATCTCCTGAGCTTCTTTCTCTGTGATGATACCCTTTGCAAGGTCACGAGAGAAGTAGATATCAAGGAATGTAGAAACACGTCCTACTGACATAGCAGCACCGTTCTGTGTCTTGATAGCTGCAAGATATCCAAAGTAGAGCCACTGAACAGCTTCCTTGGCAGTTCCTGCAGGCTTTGAAATGTCGATGCCATAGATGGCAGCCATTTCCTTCATGCCCTTAAGAGCATTGATCTGGTCTGTGATCTCCTCACGAAGCTGGAAGTCATAACGACGCATACCCTGACGCTCTGTAGCTGCAAAATCGGCCTGTTTCTTCTCGATAAGGTAATCGATACCGTAAAGGGCAACTCTTCTGTAATCGCCTACGATACGGCCACGACCGTATGTATCAGGAAGACCTGTGAGGATCTTGTTGTGACGAGCCTTCTTCATCTCAGGTGTGTAGATGTCGAATACACCCTGGTTGTGTGTCTTGTGATATTTTGTAAAGATCTCGTGGAGCTTCTCGCTTGGCTCGTAGCCATACATTCTGCATGACTGCTCTGCCATTGTGATACCACCGAAAGGCATGAAAGCTCTCTTAAGTGGCTTGTCAGTCTGAAGACCAACAATCTGCTCTAAATCCTTTGTTTCTTCTGAAATGTATCCTGCACCATGTGAAGTAAGAGAAGATACGATGTCGGTATCCATATCAAGAACACCGCCCTTGGCACGTTCCTGTGCCTGAAGTTCCTGGAGCTTGCCCCAGAGCTTATTGGTAGCTTCTGTTGGCTCTGCGAGGAAAGACTCATCTCCGTCATATGGAGTATAGTTGTTCTGAATGAAGTCACGTACGTCAACATTGTCTTTCCAGACACGACCTACGAAACCGTCCCACTGTGAAAATTCGTGATTTGCCATAGTGATTCCCTTTCTATTTATAAAAATTCTGTAAAATAGCCATTACATACTATACCATACGGGTGTCAAATTATTAACAATATATTTAACAACTTTTCTCATTTTGGCGAAAGTGACAAATTCTCTCAAAATTCATGGGACTTCTTGTAGGCTTTTACCTTATATTTTGAGCATAAAAAAGACACTTCTTAGAATCTCTTCTAAAAAGTGTCTCTGATTGTTTGTCTTATTACTGATTACTCAGCTACGTAAGGCATAAGTGCAAGATGTCTAGCACGCTTTACAGCTGATGTAAGCTCTCTCTGGTGCTTAGCGCAGTTGCCTGTGATTCTTCTTGGAAGAATCTTGCCGCTCTCAGAAACGAACTTCTTAAGCTTAGCTGTATCCTTGTAATCAATTACATTATCCTTGCCACAGAAAACGCAAACTTTCTTTCTTCTGTGCATTCCGCCCTTTCTCCTTACTGGAGAATCGGATCTATCAGACTTTGTGAAAGCCATTGTATATTCCTCCTTTTAGTTAAAAGGCAGCTCCTCTTCGATTCCATCCGGAATGTTCATGAAGCCATCGCCTGCTGCAGCGGGAGTGGGATCATTTGATGGTGCACTTGCAGGTGCAGGTGCGCTGTTTGCACTGTAGTCAAAGTTTCCGCCGTTTGATGCGTTGTTCTTAGACTCTGCAAACTCCTGATCTTCCACAACCACCTCGGTTGTGTAGACCTTAACGCCATCCTTGTTGGTATAACTACCTGTCTGGATACGTCCTGTAATAAGCATCTTGGTACCTTTCTTAAGGTACTTCTCAGCAAACTCGCCAGCCTTACCAAAAGCTACGATGCTGATGAAATCAGCTGACTGCTCGTTAGGGTCGTTGCTTCTGCCTCTTCTGCGGTCAACAGCAAGTGTGTATCTTGCGATTGCCATAGGCTCAGCGCCCTGTGAATATCTTACTTCAGGATCTCTTGTTAAACGTCCACATAAAATTACTTTGTTCATTATTCGTCCTCTTCTATTTAGGCCTCGTTCTTAACGCATAAATATCTGATGACGCCGTCCATGATTCTCATGCGAGCTTCGATCTCAGCTGGAGAAGTAGGCTCACCATCGAACTGGATGAAATAGTAGAAGCCTTCTGTCATCTTCTCGATCTCATAAGCGAGCTTCTTCTTGCCCCACTCATCGATGTTGGTAATCTGACCACCATGCTTCTCGATAGTTCTCTTTACCTTCTCGATGACAGCAGTTCTTGCGTCGTCTTCGATCTTTGCACTAACAACAACGGCTAATTCGTATTTGTTCATGCTATTTGTTACCTCCTTTTGGTCTCTGGCCACTTGTATCAGTCAAGTGACAAGGAATTTATCACAGGATGATATGTTATCATAAATTCAGGAACTATGCAAGTCCTTTTTTATAATTCAATCCCCTGGAGAGCTGCAAGCTCAGTGAAGACCTTACCGATCTTTTCCCTGATTATAAGGGTGTTCTGAGCTCCGCTAATCTGTATTTCACTCTGATTAATTACTACAACGGTTTTTCCCCTGAAGTAATTAATGAATGAAGCTGCCGGATATACTGTAAGTGATGTACCACCGATTATCAGCATATCTGCGCTGGCAATTGCGCTGATTGCACCATCAACCTGATCATCGGGAAGTCCCTCTTCGTAAAGCGTGATATCAGGCCTTATAGTGCCTCCACAGGAGCACTTTGGAATCGGCTCTGTGGATTCAAAAATATAATCAGCCGGATACTCTTTTCCACAGCTCATGCAGTAGTTTCTAAGAGCACTTCCGTGAATCTCATAGACCACCTTGCTTCCGGCCTTCTGATGAAGTCCATCGATGTTCTGAGTGACGATAGCCTTAAGCTTACCGGTCTTCTCCAAAGCTGCCAGATATTTGTGGGCATTGTTGGGCTCGATATTCCTGGTATCCATCTTCTGTCTGTGGAACTCATAATATACCTTGGGCTCATACACAAGACATGAATGGCTAAGCAGGTATTCGGGCTGATACATGTCGAATCTTACATCGTGCTGGTTATACAGGCCGTCTTTACTTCTAAAGTCGGGAATTCCGCTCTCTGTTGAAACACCTGCACCGCCAAAGAATACTATCTTATCAGACTCATCAATAAGTTCTTTTAACCTTTTGATTTCCTCCATACAACGCCTCCTTTTGGCTATTAAAAACCTGCCTTCTTAAGAAGATCTGCTAAGGATGTTGTAGCCTCTCCTTCGCTCTCAAACTCGATTTTCTCTTCTGTAACTTCTTCTGCACCGATTTCCTCAAGGGCTTTCATGCTAAGACTAAGCTTGCCGTCTTTGATAGCTGTTACCTTAACCTTAACTGTCTGTCCGACCTTAAGAACTGCTGAAGGATGTGCAATTCTCTGATTGCTGATCTGAGAAATGTGCAAAAGACCTGATGTACCATTTTCAAGCTTAACAAAAGCTCCGTAGTTCTGGATGCTCTCTACAACACCTTCTGTTACAAGTCCAACCTGAACCTTGGCGATAGCCTCTGCCTTCTTTTTCTCAGCCTCTTCCTTAAGATAATCCTTAGCGGATAAAACAAGCTTGTCATCCTCTTCATCAACTGTGATTACCTTAACCTTGAGAGTCTTGCCTACAAACTCGGGAAGCTTCTCTTCATCTATATATGAAAGAGAAAGCTTGGATGCAGGAATAAATCCCCTCTTCTCCTCAAGGAAAGCTACTACGCCTCCCTTAACAGCTTCAGTAACCTCTACATCCACATACTCTCCGGAATCAAGAAGTGCATGAAGCTTGTCCCAGATGAAACCATCACCGTCCTTGCCCTTGGCAAGTGACTTGTCGATCTCATCCATAAAATCTTTCATTGTTTCTTCTGCCATACCGTACCTCCAATAAAGACTATTGAATAAATTATAGCACAAAAAAACCTATGAACAACGAATGTTCATAGGTTTTTAGAGGTGACAGGCGGATTTGAACCGCCGCTCGAGGTGTTGCAGACCTGTGCCTTACCGCTTGGCTATGTCACCAGATAAAGGTATTTTCGATGAAATGACTCCGACGAGAATCGAACTCGTGTTACCGCCGTGAAAGGGCGATGTCTTGACCGCTTGACCACGGAGCCTAATGCTTAGCGACCGTGTTTCGGTGCTTCTAGCTCCCCCTGTCGGACTCGAACCAACGACACTTCGGTTAACAGCCGAATGCTCTACCGACTGAGCTAAGGAGGATTATAATAAAAAATTTTGTACCTTCAAAACCGAACACTGAAATCTCTTAGATCCGTCTCTAACCTTTGCTTTTTTGGATAAGCCCTCGACCTATTAGTACACATCAGCTGAACACGTTACCGTGCTTACACCTTGTGCCTATCTAACCTCGTACTCTCCAAGGGGTCTTACTCCATAAAGGTGGGATATCTCATCTTGAGGGGGGCTTCACGCTTAGATGCCTTCAGCGTTTATCCCTTCCGGACGTGGCTACCCAGCCTTATGCACCTGGCGGTGCAGCTGATACACCAGCGGT